>JAVKTQ010000052.1 GCA_031460455.1 Sporomusaceae bacterium | reverse complement strand
TAGCCGTATCGGAAGGTGCGGCTGGATCACCTCCTTTCTATGGAGAACTCAGAAGTGAAACACCTTCTGGTATCCAAGGTCGGACACATCTGGCAGAGAGTATTAGACGCACCATATGTGGTGGCTGTAATACTCACCCTACATTGTTTGGTTTTGAGGGAACACGAAAGTGTTCTTTCAGATAAGGATACCAAGGCTTAGGCTGACAAGAAGTCGTCAGATGCAAGGCGCACCGGAAGCTGACACCGGAAGCGTACTGAGAGGTACGCTGAGGATGGCAGGCGAGGAGCAACGCCGCAGATGGCGGCTTATGGGCAGCCGTAGATAGGGGCCTATAGCTCAGCTGGTTAGAGCGCACGCCTGATAAGCGTGAGGTCAGTGGTTCAAGTCCACTTAGGCCCACCACCACGCTTTAAAATTCGGCCTTAGGGGCGAATTTTTTTAAGCGCTGGTATCAGGTTAAGCTTAGAATGGTGAGAAGCGGAAGCTTATCGACATTCGTAGTATGGGGGCGTAGCTCAGCTGGGAGAGCACCTGCCTTGCAAGCAGGGGGTCAGCGGTTCGATCCCGCTCGTCTCCACCACCACTTCGAATTACCAATATATACAGGTTGCTTAGGCGGCCTGTGTATGGTAAGATAATAAATCCTGAGACGCGGCAATGAGCCAAGTCAAAGGACACTGCTCCTTGAAAACAGCACAGAAGAAAGTGAAGTAAAGAAACCTCTCTATGATAAGTAGAGAAGTTCTTAACGAGCACATTAGGATTAGGCAAAGGTGAAGCTAAGCTACATTAGCGAAAAGCTTAGGTTTACTAGATGCGAGCATGGCAAGGCGCACCGGAAGAGCGCGCCGCGACGCGTACTAAAGTACGCTAGCAAGCGCTCTGAGGAGCAACGAAGCCAGGCGAAGCAGATAGGAAACCGTAATAAGTCAAGCTAATAAGGGCATACGGCGGATGCCTAGGCGCCAACAGCCGAAGAAGGACGGGGTAAGCTCCGAAAAGCCATGGGGAGCCGCAAGCAGGCATAGATCCA
>JAVKTQ010000051.1 GCA_031460455.1 Sporomusaceae bacterium | reverse complement strand
CATGAAACCGCTTAAAGACATCGTCGTCCTCGATCTCACGCGTGTCCTCGCCGGCCCCTACTGCGGCATGGTTCTGGCCGACTACGGCTGCAACGTCGTCAAAATCGAATCCCCCGGCGAAGGCGACGACTCCCGCGCCTTCGGCCCCTTCGTCGGCAAAGAAAGCGCCTACTTCATGAGCCTCAACCGCAACAAGCGCTCCATGACCCTCAACCTCAAAGAACAGGAAGCCCGCGACCTCTTCAAAGAAATGGTCAAAAAAGCCGACATCGTCCTCGAAAACTACCGTCCCGGCACCATGGAAAAATTCGGCCTCGGCTACGACGAACTCAAAAAAATCAACCCCCAAATCATCTACGGCGCCTGCTCCGGCTTCGGCCACACCGGCCCCTACAGCCTCAAGCCCGGCTACGATATCCTCGCCCAGGCCATGGGCGGCATCATGAGCATCACCGGCCCCGAAGGCGGCGAGCCCGTGCGCGTCGGCGCCTCCATCGGCGACATCATCGCCGGCCTCTTCACCGCCATCGGCGTCCTCATGGCCCTCCACCACCGCACCATGACCGGCGAAGGGCAAAAAATCGACGTCTCCATGCTCGACTGCCAGGTGGCCGTCCTCGAAAACGCCATCGCCCGCTACTTCGTCTCCGGCTCCGCCCCCAAACCCCTCGGCACCCGCCACCCCTCCATCACCCCCTTCGACGCCTTCAAATCCAAAGACGGCGCCATCATCGTCGGCGCCGGCAACGACCGGCTGTGGGAAAAACTGTGCGACATCATCGGCAAGCCCGAGCTCAAGGCCGACGAGCGCTTCAAGAGCAACGCGCTGCGCACCCAGAACTTCAAAGACCTCTACACCTTCCTCAACACCGCCTTCCAGGGCAAAACCACAGCCGAATGGATCGTCGACCTCGAAGCCGCCGGCATCCCCTGCGGCCCCATCAACCCCATCGACAAAGTCGTCGCCGACCCGCAGATCATCTTCCGCGAAATGATCGTCGAAACAGACCACCCTGTCGCCGGGCCGGTCAAAATGGCCGGCGTGCCCAT
>JAVKTQ010000050.1 GCA_031460455.1 Sporomusaceae bacterium | reverse complement strand
CCCGAAAAACTGATGAACTTTATCAACTCCTGGCTCGCCGAGCCGTGGGAGGACAAAGCGGCCGCCCTCGATCGGGATGTAGTGCTGGAGAAGCAAGCGCCCGAGCCTGAGTGCGTGGTACCGGAATGGACGCAGCTGCTCACCGGCGGCGTAGACGTTCAGAAAGGGTATATGTACTGGGGGATAGACGCCTGGGGAGCGAAACTGACTAGTCAGAATATCGCTCACGGGATAGTCGAAACATGGGAAGAGCTCACGCAGATAATGAATCGCCACTGGCCGGACACTAACGGGGAGGCCAAGCGGCAGGTTAACCTCTGCGCTATAGACTCCGGTTACGATACTGAGAACGTCTACGATTACTGCCTTGAGAATCAGGACTGGGCGGTACCGGTCAAAGGCAGCAGCACACCTATGATTTCCAGGTACCGGAGATCCAAAATAGATAATCCTAATTCGAAAGCATTCGGGCAGGTGCTGTACATGGTCGATCCCGACCAGTACAAAAACCTGATAGCCGCCAGGATAAACAAACCGGTGGGCCCCGGGTGCTTCATGGTGTACGCCGGTTGTGATGCTGAATATGCCGAGCAACTGACGTCTGAGCATAAGATCAGGGATAGAAAAGGGAATCGGGAAATCGAAACCTGGGTGCCGAAAACCTCGTCGATTCCTAACCATTACCTGGACTGCAAGGTGTATTCCTCATTGGCGGCCGACCTGCTTCAGGTTCGGTACTTGGAGGAACTACAAGAAGCCAGTCAGCCGCAGCCGGTCAGACAAAGCGAAAAGGCTGACGATGATTGGCTAGACGATAAAGGAGAGGGGTGGCTTGAATGATACTGGAAGAGCAGGTAGCGCAGATCAACACGGCGATCGAAAAGATCGAAGGTGGGGCTCAGGAGTACCGGACAGCTGCCGGCCGGGTTGTCCGCCGCGGCGATCTGGCGACCTTATACGCCGAGCGCCGTAGGTTAGCACAGGAGCAGGCAGCCTATGAGACTAATGGAGGCTTCTATGCTGCTTCATTTTACAGGGGGTGATGGAACTGGAAGAAAAACAGCGATCGCCTGAC
>JAVKTQ010000049.1 GCA_031460455.1 Sporomusaceae bacterium | reverse complement strand
GTCAGGCGATCGCTGTTTTTCTTCCAGTTCCATCACCCCCTGTAAAATGAAGCAGCATAGAAGCCTCCATTAGTCTCATAGGCTGCCTGCTCCTGAGCTAACCTGCGGCGCTCGGCGTATAAGGTCGCCAGATCGCCGCGGCGGACAACCCGGCCGGCAGCTGTTCGGTACTCCTGAGCCCCACCTTCGATCTTTTCGATCGCCGCGTTGATCTGCGCTACCTGCTCTTCCAGTGTCATTCAAGCCACCCCTCTCCTTTATCGTCTAGCCAATCATCGTCAGCCTTTTCGCCTTGCTTGGCCGGCTGCGGTTGGCTGGTTTCCTGTAGCTCCTCCAGGTACCGGACCTGAAGCAGATCGGCCGCCAGTGAGGAATATACCTTGCAATCCAAGTAGTGATTAGGAATTGACGATGTTTTCGGTACCCAGGTTTCGATTTCCCGATTCCCTTTCCGGTCCCTGATCTTATGCTCCGACGTCAGCTGCTCGGCATATTCGGCGTCACAGCCGGCGTACACCATAAAGCACCCGGGGCCCACCGGCTTGTTTATCCTGGCGGCTATCAGGTTTTTGTACTGGTCGGGATCGACCAGATACAGCACCTGCCCGAATGCTTTCGAATTGGGATTATCTATTTTGGATCTCCGGTACCTGGAGATCATGGGTGTGCTGCTGCCCTTGACCGGTACCGCCCAGTCCTGGTTTTCAAGGCAGTAGTCGTAAACGTTCTCGGTATCATAACCGGAGTCGATAGCACAGAGGTTAACCTGCCACTTGGCCTCCCCGTTGGTGTCCGGCCAGTGGCGGTTCATTATCTGTGTGAGCTCTTCCCACGTTTCAACTATCCCATGAGCGATATTCTGGCTCGTCAGCTTCGCTCCCCAGGCGTCTATCCCCCAATACATATACCCCTTCTGAACGTCCACGCCACCGGTGAGCAGTTGGGCCCAGTCCGGCACCACACACTCGGGCTCCGGGGCCTGCTTCTCCAGCACTACATCCCGATCGAGGGCGGCCGCTTTGTCCTCCCACGGCTCGGCGAGCCAGGAGTTGATAAAGTTCATCAGTTTTTCGGG
>JAVKTQ010000048.1 GCA_031460455.1 Sporomusaceae bacterium | reverse complement strand
ATGGTCAAGGACGGCATGACCGTCATGATCGGCGGTTTTCTGGCGGTAGGCACCCCGGAATCTCTGGTGGACGCGCTTGTCGCCCAGGGGACGAAAGATCTCACCGTTATCGCCAACGATACCGCCACCCCCGAAAAGGGCATCGGCAAACTCGTGGTCAAGAAGCAGCTGAAAAAGGCGATTGTTTCCCACATCGGCACCAACCCCGAGACCGGCCGCCAGATGAACGCCGGCGAGATGGCGGTCGATCTTGTGCCCCAGGGCACGCTGGCGGAGAGGATCCGCGCCGGCGGCGCGGGGCTTGGCGGCGTTCTCACCCCCACCGGCCTGGGCACGGTCGTCGCCGAAGGCAAGCAGGTTATTACCGTCGACGGCCGCGAATTCCTGCTGGAGAAGCCGCTGCGGGCCGACGTCGCCTTTATAAAGGCCCATACGGCCGATAAGGCGGGCAATCTTGTTTTCCACAGCTCCGCCCGCAACTTCAACCCGCTTATGGCCACGGCCGCCGAAGTCGTCATCGTCGAAGCAACAAACATTGTCGAAATCGGCGCCATTGATCCGGACGCCGTTATGCTGCCGGGTATTTTCGTCAAATACCTGGTGCAGGGTTAGGAGGGGGAGAGGAAGATGGATTCGAAAGAACTGATCGCCAGACGCATCGCCCGCGAGTTTGAGGACGGCGACCTCGTCAACCTCGGCATCGGCATCCCGACCCTGGTCGCCGACTTTATCCCCGCCGGCGTCCATATCACCCTCCACTCGGAGAACGGCTTTGTCGGTCTGGGCACAGCCAACGGCGCGACCGATCCCGACACGACCAACGCCGGCGGCAAGCCGGTGACCATCCTGCCGGGCGGCGCGGTGTTCGACAGCGCGATGTCGTTCGCGATCATCCGCGGCGGGCATCTGGCGGCCACCGTGCTTGGCGGGCTGGAGGTAGACGAGGAAGGCAATCTGGCCAACTGGATGGTGCCGGGCAAGATCGTTCCCGGCATGGGCGGCGCGATGGACCTGGTGGTGGGCGCGAAGCGCGTTATCGTTGCCATGGAGCACACGGCCAAAGACGGCTCGCCGAAGATTCTCACGAAGTGCACCCTGCCGCTGACCGCGCAGCAGGAGGTCGATATGGTTGTGACCAATCTGGCTGTTTTCATCCGCGACAAGCGGGGCCTGGTGCTGACCGAGACCGCCCCCGGCGTCACCGTCGAGGAGGTCAGGGCCGCTAC
>JAVKTQ010000047.1 GCA_031460455.1 Sporomusaceae bacterium | reverse complement strand
GCCACCCACAAGGTGCTGGACGCGGCCGAGTCCTTGACGATGACCGCCGTCAATGGTACCGCCGCGAACCTGCCCCCGTTCGACCTGGAAGTCGTCTATAAGGTTACCGAAGATCCCGCGTAAGCGGAATGAACTGAGAAAGGAGAGCTCGTTTGGGCTCTCCTTCTTTTGGAAGTAGGTGCTTTATGTCGCTGAAGGATATTATGGCGGCTGACGTTGACGACATCTTTCAGGATCGGGACGAAAACGCCGAGGATCACATCATCGACGGGCAGACCGTTCTCTGCAGCGTCGACCAGGTCAGCACCCGAGAGCGCAGCGATCGCCAGAGCGAACAGTATGACGGCATCTTCAAGGCTGTTGCGTTGCTGTCGGTGAAAGAGTTGGCCCTGGGCTATCGGCCGGTATATGGCCAGGCCATTACGGTGGACGACGTGCTGTACACGGTGACCGAATGTGTCGTCGACAGTGGGATGTTGATTGTCAGGCTCGAGGCGAACGAGTCGTGATCAGAATTGATGAGTCGCAGATGGCACGGGCAAAGCTTGTACTGGATGGCATTCCGAAAGGGATTGAGAAAGCCGCATCCAGGGCGCTCAACCGGGCAATCGAATCTGGCATGGTTGAAGCTGCCCGCAAAAGCCGCGAACAATATTTTGTTTCTGCGGCTGATGTGCGAGCATCGATTCGCATCAATCGGGCGACCGAGAGCAAGCTGATCGCATCGGCAATTTCGCGCGGGACTAAGCGAGAGCTTTCGCAATTTCGGGTGTCTCCGCTACGAGTCGGCAAACCTCTCCCCAAGATGCTCCGTGTTGCTGTCAAAAAAGACGGCGGACTCAAGGATCTTCCCGGTGCATTTTTGGCGAGGGGTAAATCGTCCGGGAAGCTCCATGTTCTCGCCAGAGTAGAAAAAACCCGGTATCCGATTCATGTCAAGTATGGGCCGTCGGTGCCGGAAATGATCGGCGTGGAAAAGATAAAACCCTATGTTGAAGCAAAGGCCCGCGACGTGCTGCAGGTGCGCCTTGACCACGAAATTTCCCGCCTGCTGAAGGGGTGAGACGATGACGATGCTTGAGTGTCTGGACGCAATAGCCGATGTCCTGCCGGGGGTTGTCGCCGATATGGAGTTGGAGACTCCCAAGGGCGAGAAGCGTGCCCCTCAGATCGTTCGCGGGTGGCTGCCACCGAAAGATCCAAGGGATCAAGACCGGGAAGACGACCTTCCGTATGTGATACCGCG
>JAVKTQ010000046.1 GCA_031460455.1 Sporomusaceae bacterium | reverse complement strand
CGCGGTATCACATACGGAAGGTCGTCTTCCCGGTCTTGATCCCTTGGATCTTTCGGTGGCAGCCACCCGCGAACGATCTGAGGGGCACGCTTCTCACCCTTGGGAGTCTCCAACTCCATATCGGCGACAACCCCCGGCAGGACATCGGCTATTGCGTCCAGACATTCAAGCGTTGTCATCTTCTCACCCCTTCAGCAGGCGGGAAATTTCGTGTTCAAGGCGCACCTGCAGCACCTGGACAGCCGCTTTGGTCGTGAACTCCGAGACACTAGGCGAACCGAGCATCTGCGGCAGTGAGGGCGCGTGCAGTTGCTTGATCGGCAGACTCTTGTTGCCATTCGCACGCCACCAGACACCGACATGGCCGCTTTTCATCCTGGCGACGAAAACCTTCTTGATGGTACCGCCGGCGTCCCGCCGTACCTGAGCATAAACCAGCTTGCCGATACGTTTCCCGGGCGGTTGGTTGGGCCGGATATTGAAATACGACAGAACAATCGGCCGGCCGACGTCCCGGACGGAAGCAAACAGACTGGCCGTGCTGGCGCGCTGTACCTGCAGACGGGCGTCAATCTTGGCCGTCTTAATGGTGTACGTTTCGCGAACCTTCCGCATGCTCGCGGTTTTCGCATGTTCGGCCGCACGGTTCAGCGCCGCCGCGGCCGCCCGCTCAATCCCGTTGGGGACGTTGTGCAACAGCAGGCGGGCCCGTTCGAATTGCTTCTCGTCAAACTCTATCACGATTCATTCGCCTCGAGTCTTACGATAAGCAGTCCACTGTCGACGACACATTCGATTACCATATACAGCACGTCGTCCACCGTAATGGCCTGACCATATACCGGCCGATAGCCCAGGGCCGACTCTTTCACCGACAGCAGGGCAACAGCCTTGAAGATGCCGTCATACTGTTCGCTTTGGCGATCGCTGCGTTCCCGGGTACTGACCTGGTCGATGCTGCATAGGACGGTCTGCCCATCGACGATGTGGTCTTCGGCGTTTTCGTCCCGATCCAGAAAGATATCATCAACGTCAGCCGCCATAATGTCTTTCAGCGACATAAAGCACCTGCTTCCAAAAGAAGGAGGGCCCACACGAGCCCTCCTCCCTTCAGTTCATTCCGCTTACGCGGGGTCTTCGGTAACCTTGTAAACGACTTCCAGGTCGAACGGGGGCAGGTTCGCGGCGGTACCATTGACGGCGGTCATCGTCAAGGACTCGGCCGCGTCCAGCACCTTGTGGGTGGC
>JAVKTQ010000045.1 GCA_031460455.1 Sporomusaceae bacterium | reverse complement strand
TGGACTGAACCCCGAAAAATGGACATTGAGCAAAAGAGCCTCCTGTTGTAGGATGACTACGACAGGAGGCTCTTTCATGGGAAAACATTTCGGTAAAGCCATCATAGAACAAGTGCTGCAGATGAAAGAACAAGGTCTGACCTACCGTGCTATCGGGGAGGAGTTTGGTCTAGCGATGATCCAGGTTAAAAGGTTAGTGGAACGACACAACAGAAAGAAGCTACCTTCAACCTCTGTGCCAAAGCGCCGCGGTCGTCCGAGAAAAAAGCCCTTCAAAACTGAGCAGGATTACATAGAGCGCATTAGGCAACTTGAGATGGAAGTGGAATTGTACCAGTCTTTTCTTCAAGTCGCTGGAAGGATGTGAGGCCGGAAATTAAATACACCGCGATCCAACGATACAAAGATAAATATCCCATTAAGGCGATGTGCCAATTCTTTAACGTATCACGCAGTGGATATTATGCGTTCCTCAAACGCCAAGCATCGCCGAGTCGCGACCAACTACTAGCCAAGATGATAAACCAGTGTCAACACGATACACGCGGAACCTACGGATATCGTAGAGTAGGAATATGGCTCCAGCGGCGTGGAGTCCTGGCCAACCATAAGGCTATACTGAGGATCATGAACAAGTACGGGCTCTTGGCACAGATTCGGCGGCGAAAAAAATATCAACAGATGGGCCAGCAATTGCATCGCTATCCAAACAGGCTTAACCGCGACTTCACTGCCACAAGGCCCAACGAAAAGTGGGTGACGGATATCTCGTACATTAAGACCCCGAAGGGAACGTTGTACCTATCTATGATACGCGATCTATTTGACAACAGCATTGTTGCCTACCGGATGGGAACGGAACAATCGATCAACTTGGTGTTAAACACGATCCGAGAGGCCCGGATAAAAGAAATGATCACCACGGAGCTGCAACTCCACAGTGACCAAGGGTTTCAATATACCTCCCAAGCATATTTTACCCTGATTCAAAAGTACAGTATTACACCATCCATGTCAAGACGGGGCAATTGTTACGATAACGCTCCGGCAGAAAACTTTTTCAGCATACTCAAAACGGAATGCATTCGAAGATGCAAGCCTAGGACGGCCGAGCAAGCTCGTCATCTCGTCGATGAGTATATCTATTTCTATAACCACGAACGGATTCAACTCAAAACAAAACTGACGCCGCTTGAACAACGACGTCAGTCTGCGTAATTTCATGAAATCCTGCGATAGGCCTCTTTATTCGTGTCTATTGGATAGGGTTCAGTCCA
>JAVKTQ010000044.1 GCA_031460455.1 Sporomusaceae bacterium | reverse complement strand
ATGGAAGCATTACTGGCACAATACCCTTGGCTTGACGAGCTCCTCATGGGCTTCCTGGGCCTGTCCTGGAAGCATGTCGTCATGTGGTTTATCGGCGCCATCCTGATCTATCTGGCCGTCGAGCACGACTATGAGCCCATCCTGCTGCTGCCCATCGGTTTCGGAGCAATTCTCGCCAACATCCCCCATTCCTCGGCTGTCAGCACTCATCCCGGGGAAGAAGGTTTCCTCGTCGTCTTGTATCAGGGAGGCATCGCCAACGAACTCTTCCCGGTCCTAATCTTTATCGCTATCGGGGCGATGTGCGATTTCACGCCGCTGATCCGCCGCCCGTCGGTCATGTTCTTCGCCGCCGCGGCCCAGTTCGGCATCTTCGCCACCGCCGTAGCCGCCGCCGCCCTTGGCTTCAAATTCGAGCACGCCGCCTCCATCGGCATCATCGGCGCCGCCGACGGCCCGACCACCATCTACGTGGCCAGCCGCTACGCCCAGGACATGCTTGGGCCGCTCGCCGTCGCCGCCTACTCGTATATGTCCCTCGTACCGGTAATCCAGCCCCCGGTCGTCAGGCTCATCACCACCGAAAGCGAGCGTAAGATCAAGATGGGCTTCCTCGGCGAAGAGCCGGTCTCCGACCGGGCCAAGTTCCTCTTCCCGCTCCTCATCGTCCTCATCGCCGGCATCGTCGCCCCCATCTCGGTCGCCCTTATCGGCAGCCTGATGTTCGGCAACATCCTCAAGGTCAGCGGCGTGGTCGAAAACCTCTCGAACACCGCCCAGAACGAGCTGGCCAACCTGGTAACCCTGCTGCTGGGCATCACCATCGGCGGCACGATGACCGCCGAGAAGTTCCTGACCATCGACGTCGCCTTCATCATGGGCCTCGGCGCGGTCGCCTTCGTGTTCGACACCGTCGGCGGCGTACTGTTCGCCAAGCTGGGCAACATGTTCACCACGACGAAGATCAACCCGATGATCGGCGCCTGCGGCATATCCGCCTTCCCGATGTCCGGCCGCGTCATCGCCAAGATGGCGCTCAAGGAAGATCCGACCAACTTCATCATTCAGCACGCCATAGGGGTAAACGTGGCCGGACAGGTCGCGTCGGTTGTCGCCGGCGGTCTTGTTCTCGCCCTTATCCCGGCGCTGACGAAGTAGGGGGGAATAAAAATGGAAACTGCCGTAGCAAAAGCGGTCAAAATGATGGCTATCGCTCTGCCGACGATGTTCTTCGTCATCGCCATCTTCTACGTGGCCACCAAGGCGCTGCACAAGGCCTTCCCGGCCCCGGCCGAGGA
>JAVKTQ010000042.1 GCA_031460455.1 Sporomusaceae bacterium | reverse complement strand
AGGTCGGCGGTGCGGGAGTGGCAGACGGTAACGGTGGCGTTCCTGGCCAGCAGCAGGCTGGCCATCGGTTTGCCGACAATATTGCTGCGGCCGATGATGACGGCCCGCTTGCCGTCGATGGGTATGCCCTCAAGCTCCAGCATCTTGATGACGCCGTGGGGCGTGCAGGGGACGAGGGCCTCGCGGCCGATGGTGAGGTTGCCGACGTTGAGGGGGTGGAACCCGTCGACATCCTTGTCCGGCCGGATGCGGTCAAGCACCTTTTCGGTATTGATGTGCTTCGGCAGGGGCAGCTGGACGAGGATGCCGTGGACGGCCGGGTCGGCGTTGAGGCCGTCGATGACCGACAGCAGCTCTTCTTCACCCGTATCGCCGGCCAGCCTGATAACCTCCGAGTAAATTCCGCATTCCTCGCACGCCTTGTGCTTGCGGCCTACATAAACTTTGGACGCCGGATCTTCGCCGGCGATAACCACCGCCAGGCCGGGCGCAACGCCGAAACGGCCTCTTAGGGAAGCCACACCGGCGACAACCTCTTCCCGGATTAAGCCCGCGAATAAGTTGCCATCAAGTATCCTCGCCATCGATAATCTCCTTCTGATAATTTTTGTTGGTTCGCGTGATACGAACGCCGTTCGCAGATAGCGTCAAAAAAGAACGCTCTATGTTTAGCGGCATGCACCCTGCAAGTACCCAAGCTTGCCGGATAACTCGCAGGTATACGCCGTCAGGGTTCCGGCAATTTCCTCGATTACCCGGTCGGTCATCCTGATGGCCGGTCCGGCGACACTGATGGCGGCTACAGGTTTATCGAAGCTGTCGAAAACGGGCGCCGCCACACAGATCAGGCCCACCTCCAACTCCTCGCGGTCGACCGCGAAACCCTTCGCCTTGATACCGGCGAGCTCTTGGCTTAGAGTATCCATATTGCCGACGGTGAAAGGGGTCAGCTTTACAAAATTCATTTTGTCTGTTATCGCTTTTCGGTCGCTTTCCCCAAGGTGGGCGAGGATGGCCTTGCCCACGCCGGTGCAATAGAGAGGCTGTCTTTCGCCCACCTTCGAACATATCCTCATCGAGTGCGGGCTCTCGATCTTATGGATATACAGGATGCTGCACTGGTCGGGGATAACCAGGTGGACCGTTTCGCGGTAAGCTGCGACCAGCTTCTCCATATAGGGCTTGCAGAGACTGAGCAAATCCGCTTTCACCCTTGTCCCGAGACGAAAAAGCTCGGCGCCCAATCGGTAGCGACCAGTGCAGCTGTCCTGTTCCAAAAAACCGTTACACTCTAAGGTGGATACGATCCCGAAGACCGTACTCTTGGCCAACCCGAGCTGTTTGGCGATATCGGTTATCCCGAGGTCCGCTTCATTATCGAAACATCGCAGAACCTGGATGCTTCTGCTGATTGTCTGCAGGTTGACCTTGGCCTTTTTCATGTCGGTCGCCTCGTCAGTTTTGGCCGTTATTTCTGCTCGGCCAGAATCTTGGCCAGCGCGGCGATTTCCTCTTCCGGCATCTTGTACGTATGCTCGGCGTCCACCGGGAATTGGCCTGCCCGCACTTCTTTGACGTATTCGGCAAACGCGCCGGTGAGCACTTCGCCGACATTGGCGTATTTCTTGACGAATTTCGGGGTGAAATTATCGTACATGCCGACCATATCGGCGTAGATGAGCAGTTGGCCGTGCGTGCCCGAGCCGGCCCCGATGCCGAGGAT
>JAVKTQ010000041.1 GCA_031460455.1 Sporomusaceae bacterium | reverse complement strand
TCGCCGGTGATCGCCACCAGGAAGCCCGCCCCGGCCGCCACCCGCACCTCGCGCACCGTCACCGTGAACCCGGTGGGGCGGCCGAGCTTGGCGGCGTCGTCGGAAAGCGAGTACTGCGTCTTGGCCATGCACACCGGCGTCTTGTCGAAGCCCATGGCGGTAAGCTCGGCGATTGTCTTGTCGGCGGCCGGCGTATAGCTCACCCCGTCGGCGCCGTAGATTTCGCGGGCAATCGTTTCGATCTTGGTCTTGATCGGCAGCTTCTCGTCGTAGAGGAAGCGGAACTTGTTCGGCTTCTCCATCGCCGCCAGCAGTTTTTTGGCCAGCGCCTCGCCGCCGGCGCCTCCCTTGGCCCACACTTCCGACAGAGCCACGTCGGCCCCCAGCGCGGTGCACTTCTCTTCGACGAAAGCCAGTTCCTCCGGCGTATCTGTCGGGAAGGCGTTGATGGCCACTACCGCCGGCAGGCCGAATTTGCCGACATTCTCGATATGTTTGGTGAGGTTGGCCAGACCCTTTTCGAGGGCCGCCATATTGAGCTGGCCGAGGTCGGCCTTGGCCACGCCGCCGTGGGACTTGAGCGCCCGCACTGTGGTGACGAGCACGACGGCATCAGGCTTTATGCCGGCAAAGCGGCACTTGATGTCGATGAACTTCTCCGCCCCGAGGTCGGCGCCGAAGCCGGCTTCGGTGACGAGGATGTCGGCCAGCTTGAGGGCGAATTTCGACGCCATGACGCTGTTGCAGCCGTGGGCGATATTGGCGAACGGGCCGCCGTGGATGAAGGCGGGGGTGTTTTCCAGCGTCTGCACGAGGTTGGGTTTGATGGCGTCTTTAAAGAGCAGGGTGAGCGCCCCGGCTACCTTGAGGTCGGCGACGGTGACGGGTTTGTTGTCATAGGTGTAGGCGACGATGATGCGACTGATGCGGCTTTTCATGTCTTCGAGGTCGGAGGCGAGGCAGAGGATGGCCATCATTTCCGAGGCGACGGAAATGTCGAAGCCGCCTTCGCGCGGCACGCCGTTGGCTTTGCCGCCCAGGCCGAGGACGATGCTCCTTAAAGCCCGCTCGTTGAGGTCCATGACTCGCCGCCAAGTAATGCGGCGCGGGTCGATGTTAAGCTCGTTGCCGTGGTGGAGGTGGTTGTCGAGCACCGCCGCCAGCAGGTTGTGGGCGGTGGTGACGGCGTGGATGTCGCCGGTGAAGTGGAGGTTGATGTCTTCCATCGGCACGACCTGGGCGTAGCCGCCGCCGGCCGCGCCGCCCTTGACGCCGAAACACGGGCCGAGGGAGGGTTCTCTGAGGGCGATGACGACTTTTTTGCCGAGGCGGCGCAGGGCATCGCCGATGCCGACTGTGTTGGTGGTTTTGCCTTCGCCGGCCGGGGTGGGATTGATGGCGCTCACCAGCACCACTTTGCCGTCGGGGCGGCCTTTGAGCTTATCCCAGACAGCCAGCGACACTTTGGCCTTGTATTTGCCGTACAGTTCGAGGTCGTCGTCGGTCAGGCCGAGCTCGGCCGCCACCTGGGCGATGGGCTTCATCTTCGCTTCCTGGGCGATTTCGACGTCACTTTTCATCAAACGCTACTTCCTCCTCCTACTTCGTCAACTGCATGCGCGCGGCTTTTAGGGTATTATGCATTAACATTACGATGGTCAGCGGCCCGACACCGCCGGGTACTGGCGTTATTGCGCCGGCCACTTCTTTCACCTGGGCGAAGTCCACATCGCCCACCAGCTTGCCGTCCACTCTGTTGATGCCGACGTCGATGACGACGGCGCCGGGGCCGACCATGTCGGCGGTCACGAAGCCGGGCTTGCCGATGGCGGCCACCAGGATATCGGCCTGCCGGGTCACCGCCGGCAGGTCGGCGGTGCGGGAGTGGCAGACGGTAACGGTGGCGTTCCTGGCCAGCAGCAGGCTGGCCATCGGTTTGCCGACAATATTGCTGCGGCCGAT
>JAVKTQ010000040.1 GCA_031460455.1 Sporomusaceae bacterium | reverse complement strand
GAAGCCGATGGCCAGGAAGCCGACATGCAGGTCTTCGTTGACACAGCTAATAATAACGACAATCGTCAGGGCGACAATCGACATGATTGCCGCGAGTGACAGTTCCATTTAGTTTTTCCTCCCCACATAGTAAATCAATTCATGACCGCGCAACATTTCTTTTTTTCTCTCTAATGCGCTTATTCAAAAAGTATCTTTGGGATCGGCCGCGCTGGTGCGGAAAATAATCGGTAATAATGGCGTGTCGTGCAAGCTTTGCGGCAACCAGGTTCCCTCTGCATTCCCCCTCTCCTTGGCACAATTAGGATGATTGCCTAAAGAGTGACTAGTCTGAAAAATGGCGGGAAAAATTTTTCGGCGCCCAGGCATAATTATTAAGTAAGCTCTTATGTGTCTTCGCCCTTATTCGCCGTTTCGGGAAGAAATCCCTCTTCAGGTTATGAGGATATAATTACCGGACGGGAGGGGGGGAGCAACCTCCCCCCTCCGGAAGCAGCTTACAGCCCGAGGATTCCGAAGGCTACGTAGCACACTGCCGCGCCGACGACCGACATGGCCAGGCCCCAGATGAGCAGGTTGCGGAACAGTTTGGCCTTGTCCTCGTGTTCGGCGGCGCAGGCGATGCAGAGCGCGCCGAGGGTCGAAAGCGGCGAGGTGTCGACAAGATGGGCGCCGATGTTGATCGAAGAAATCAGTGCGATGGGGTTGCCGCCGCCGACTTCCTTGATCAGGCCGGGCACCATCGGCAGGAACATCGGCATAACCACGCCCGAGGAGCTGGAGTACGCCGAGATTATGCCGGTGATGAAACCGAGCACGCCGTTGATGGTGGTCGGGTTGGAAATGGTGCCGATGAGGCTGACGAGCGCCTTGAGGCCGCCGGCCTTGTCCATTACGTCGATGAGCACCGACATGCCGCACACCATCACGATTACGCCCCAGGGCATAGCCTTTACGGCTTTGGCGTCGTCGGCGATGCCGAAGAGCATGAAAACCGCGCCGATACCGAAGGCGGTGGCGCCGACATCCCATTTGAGGAAGATGACGGTCAGCACCAGGAAAGCGATACCGGCGAGAGTAACCCATTGTTTGGTCGAGAAGGGCTCAGGCTTGGGCGCGATTTCGTCGATGTTCACGCCGGAGCCGCCGCCCTGGCGGCGAATCCAGGCGAGCCCGCCGAAGAGCAGAAAGCCGATGATGGTGACTGCGCCCTGGACGATCTCAGAGTTGAAGTGGACCTTCCAGGCCAGGCCGCTTAGGTCGGTGATGCCGAGCTGCGGGGCCATCTTGGCGATGATGCCGTTGGAGATGATGCCCGTCGGGGCAAACGGCGAGAAGGCCGCGCCGTTGGCCGCACCGACGACCAGCAGGGTCATCGCGAACGCCGGCAGTCCGATGCGTCCGGCGATGGCCATGGCCACCGGGGCCATAAGAGCGGTAGTTGCGATGTTGCCGGGGCCGATGGTGCAAATGACGGTCACCAGCACGAAGAGAATCAGCGGGATGAGCGCGGTGTTGCCCTTGGCGAGACGCACGGCGTAAGCCGTGAATTTCTCCATCGTGCCGTTGACCTGAGCGCAGGCGAACATGAAGGTTACGCCGAGCAGGATCATGAACAGGCCGAGCGGCCAGCCGGCGAAGATGGCGGCAATCTTCATCTTGGCGAACGTGAGGCCGACGACGAGTGCGAAAGCGATGCCGAGGATGCCGACATTCATCTCTTTGACGCAGGAAATGATGACCACGATGGCAAGCGCGATGATTGACGCCAGTGCTGCGGTACTTAGTGCCATGTTGTTTTCCTCCCAGAAGTATAGTGGTGCGATTAGGGTGCGAAAGGTGCCGCGAGAGGATTGTGCAACGAACGCTGCTGCGATGCCGGCTCAATAGTGGGCCGGGCCATCCGTAGGACGGGTATGGAATAATTATATAACGGATCGTGATCCTATTAAGTTTTCGTAATTAATCTAAGTGGCGGGAAGGGCGAGGCTTAATCCTCGTCCTCTTCCTCCTCCTCTTCCTCGGCCGGGGCCGGGAAGGCCTTGTGCAGCGCCTTGGTGGCCACGTAGAAGATGGCGATGACGAAGAACATCGTCGGCAGAGCGATAGCCAT
>JAVKTQ010000039.1 GCA_031460455.1 Sporomusaceae bacterium | reverse complement strand
GATATAAAATTGCATATTTGCGGCGGTCGAAAATGATCTGTGATACACTTTTCCCTGTCTTTGCTTAAGAGGCAGGAAGGGTGGAAAAATGGAAGGAGCCAAATGGATGGAAATTCGATCTGACCGCCAAAAAGGAATGAGCTTTACAGAAATCGCCCGCAAATACCACCTTGACCCGAGGACCGCGAAAAAGTATGCCCTGTCGGAAACAAAACCGGTGTACAAGCTGACAGAACCCAGGCCATCGAAGCTCGACCCATACAAGCAGCAGATAAATGTGTGGCTCGAAGAAGCGCCATACAGCGCGGCGCGGATACTGGAAAAACTCCAAGAACAGGGCTTCGGCGGAAAGTACAGCATCGTCAAAGACTATGTACGCGGCCAAAAGAAAGACCTGGAAGAAAAAGCAACAGTCCGGTTTGAAACGATGCCGGGACTCCAGGGCCAAGTGGACTGGGCCTTTTTCGAAGACCATATCGTCCTGGAGGCCGGGAAGCCTAGAAAGCTGTATTGTTTTCTAATGGTGCTGGGATACTCACGGATGCGGTACATAGAGTTTGTCACGGATATGAGCACCAACACCCTCATCCGCTGTCACCAGAATGCGTTCCGGTACTTTAACGGCTACCCGGAAGAAATCCTCTACGACAACATGAAGCAGGTCGTCGTCAAAAGGCTTCTGAGGCAAGAAGACAGTACCCTCAACCGCCAGTTCGAGGACTTTGCAGGATTTTACGGCTTCAAGCCCATCCTATGCCGACCGTATCGGGGCCAGACAAAGGGTAAGGTTGAACGGACGGTGGCCTTTGTCCGGGACAATTTCATGACCGGCATCAGATACGGCTCACTCGATGATTTAAACGGACAAGCCCTTGCTTGGTGTAACAAGGTGAACGGCAGGCCGCACAGTACCACCGGGGAAATACCGTTTGAGAGGCTGGGGAAAGAGCGCCTCAGCCCATTGGCCCGTCAGTATCTGATCGAGAAGATAAACCTCAGGAGGGTAGAAAAAGACTGCCTCATCAGCTACGCCGGCAATAAGTATTCTGTACCAGCAGAATACGTCGGCAAGGATGTGGCAGTCGTCGGCCTCGACAACATGCTGGCCGCATATTTCGAGGGCAAACAGATTGCTCTGCATAAGATATCCTACCAGAAGAAGGACATGGTGGTCAACCCAAGTCACTACCGGCGACTAACCATCCGGCAGACTTCCGACATCGAAAATACCTTGCTAGAAGGCGGCAATGTCATAGATTTCCCGATCAAATCACCTGACCTCAATACCTATGATGAGGTAATCGGGGAATGACCGAAATAATATATGAGCGTCTCAAAGAGAATCTGTATAGCCTTAAGCTGCGCAATACGCTGGAGATTCTGGACAACTACCTGGAGCGGGCCATCAAGGACGATCTAAACATCGTCACAGTGCTGGACCACATCTTTGCGGAGGAAGCCAAAAACAAGCGGAATCGCGCTTACGAAAAACAGGTTCAGCTATCGGGCTTCCCCATAAAAAAGACGCTGGCTGACTTCGACTTCACTTTCCAGCCCTCAATAGACAAACGCCAAATCGAGGAACTGGCAACCATGCGCTTTATGGAGAATGCGGAGAACATCGTGTTTCTCGGCCCTCCTGGCGTTGGCAAGACCCACATGGCTACCGCCTTAGGGCTGGAGGCCGCCAGGAGCCGCTATTCCACCTACTACATCAACTGCCACACCCTCATAGAGCAGCTCAAGAAAGCTCACTTTGAAAACAGACTGCAAGACAGGCTCAAGATTTTTAGCAGATACAGGCTGCTCATCATCGACGAGATCGGCTATCTGCCGATGGATATTCAGGGAGCGAACCTCTTCTTCCAGCTTATCGCCAGGCGCTATGAAAAGGCTTCAACCATCTTTACTTCAAACAAGACCTTCTCCCAGTGGAATGAAATCTTTGCGGAGGTTACGATCGCTTCCGCCATCCTCGACCGGGTTCTGCATCACTGCACCGTCATCAACATCAAAGGCGACAGCTACAGGCTTAAAGAGCGCAAAGAGTATATGAAACAAAAACAGCATGTCATCAACACGCTGTTCGAACAGAAACAACAGTAACCCGTCGCCACAAACATGCAAATTTCAAACGCCACTTTCATGCAAAATCAAATCGGC
>JAVKTQ010000038.1 GCA_031460455.1 Sporomusaceae bacterium | reverse complement strand
AAAGTCGTCGCCGACCCGCAGATCATCTTCCGCGAAATGATCGTCGAAACAGACCACCCTGTCGCCGGGCCGGTCAAAATGGCCGGCGTGCCCATCAAAATGTCGGCCACCCCCGGCAGCGTCGATACCCCCGCCCCCATGCTCGGCCAGCACACCGAGGAGATTTTAACGCAGCTATTGGGATTGTCGTCCGGGCAGGTTCGAAGACTCAAGGCTGACAAAGTGTTATAAGGATATTTCTATAGACTTTCTGTTGGAGGTGTAACATTGGCTACTATTCAGGAGAAGATCCGGGATCTCAAAGCCCGCCAGGAAAAAGTCAAACAGGGCGGCGGCGTCAAACGGACCGAGAAACAGCACGCCAGCGGCAAGATGACCGCCCGCGAGCGCATCGGGAAGCTTCTCGACCCCGGCACCTTCGTGGAACTCGACCAATTCGTCCATCACCGCTGCACCTACTTCGGCATGGAGAAGGAAGAAGCTCCGGGCGAAGGCGTCGTGACCGGCTACGGTTCGGTCGACGGCCGCCTCGTGTACGTGTTCGCCCAGGACTTCACCGTCGTCGGCGGTTCGCTCGGCGAAATGCACGCCGCCAAGATCTGCAAGGTGCAGGAGCTGGCCGTCAAGATGGGCGCGCCCCTCGTCGGCCTCAACGACTCCGGCGGCGCCCGCATCCAGGAAGGCATCGATTCTTTATCGGGATTCGGCGACATCTTCTACCGCAACACCCTGGCCTCCGGCGTCATCCCCCAGCTTTCGGTCATCATGGGGCCATGCGCCGGCGGCGCCGTATACTCCCCGGCCCTGACCGACTTCGTCTTCATGGTGAAGAACACCAGCCAGATGTTTATCACCGGCCCCCAGGTCATAAAAGCAGTTACCGCCGAAGAAGTCACCGCCGAAGCCCTCGGCGGCGCCGTGACCCACAACTCCGTCTCCGGTGTGGCCCACTTCGCCGCCGAAAACGACGAGGACTGTATGAGCCAGGTCCGCTACCTGCTCGGCTTCCTGCCGTCCAACAATCTCGAAGATGCTCCCGTCGTCGAGACCGGCGACAATCCGGACAGAATGGATGCCGGCCTCAACACCGTGATACCGGATAACCCCAACATGCCGTACAACATGAAAGACGTCATCGCCAAGCTCGTCGATAAGGGCGAGTTTTACGAAGTTCACGAGCACTACGCCAAGAACATCATCACCTGCTTCGCCCGCTTCGACGGCCAGACGGTCGGCATCATCGCCAGCCAGCCGTCCGTTTTGGCAGGCTGCCTGGATGTCAATGCCTCCGACAAAGCGGCCCGCTTTATCCGCTTCTGCGACGCCTTCAATATTTCCTTGCTTACCCTCGTCGACGTGCCCGGCTTCCTGCCCGGCACCGACCAGGAGTACGGCGGCATCATCCGCCACGGCGCCAAAATGCTGTACGCGTACTCGGAAGCCACTGTCCCCAAGGTCACCGTCATTACCCGCAAGGCATACGGCGGCGCGTATATCGCCATGTGTTCCCGCCACCTCGGCGGCGACCAGGTATTCGCCTGGCCGAGCGCGGAAATCGCCGTCATGGGCCCGGCCGGCGCGGCCAACATCATCTTTAAGGGCGACCCCGACGCCAAAGCCAAGACCGACCAGTATGTCGAAGATTTCGCCACCCCGTACAAAGCGGCCGAGCGCGGCTATGTGGACCAGGTTATCGAGCCGGCGGAAACCCGGCCGCGAATCATCACCGCTCTCAATATGCTCGCCTCCAAGCGCGAGTCCAGGCCGGCCAAGAAACACGGCAATTTCCCGGTATAAGCCGCTGACGGAAAGGGGCAAGAAAAATGGGTTTTTTCGATTCGCTGTTCGGCGGCAAGCAGGAAGAAGCGCCTAAGGCAAAGCCGAAGAAGGCCAAGGCGAAGCCTCCCGTTGCTGAGGCTCATGCCGGCGGGCAGACGCCGGAAGTTATCGCCGCCATCAGCGCCGGCGTCGGAATCGTCATGGAAGATGCGAGCGCCGAGCTGGCGGCTGCGGTTACGGCAGCCATCGTCCACGCCGGCGGCGGCGGCACCGCTGTCCGCTTCCGCCGCGCCGCAGCCGCCTGGGCGGCCTCCGGCCGGCAGAAGATCATGGATGGACGGCAGTTATAGTATAGCCCCAAAACAATATAAGGAGGAATTATGCTAATGAGAAAATTCAAAGTGATTGTCAACGGCGTTGCCTACAATGTCGAGGTGGCCGAAGAAGGCGTAGTCGTCGCCGCCGTTCCTGCTTCCGCCGCTGCTCCTGCTCCCGCAGCCGCTCCGGCCGCTGCCGCTCCGGCTGCTGCCCCGGTCGCCGCTCCCGCCCCCAAGGCTCCGGCCGCCGAAGTCGCCGCCGGCGACACCCCGATCAACGCCCCTATGCCCGGCAAGGTGACCAAGGTCATCGCCAAGGAGGGCCAAAAGGTCAAGAA
>JAVKTQ010000037.1 GCA_031460455.1 Sporomusaceae bacterium | reverse complement strand
TAAGGGCATACGGCGGATGCCTAGGCGCCAACAGCCGAAGAAGGACGGGGTAAGCTCCGAAAAGCCATGGGGAGCCGCAAGCAGGCATAGATCCATGGATGTCCGAATGGGGGAACCCGGCGGTGGTAATGCACCGTCACCCACGCTTTTAAGCGTGAGGAGGGCACCCGGGGAACTGAAACATCTAAGTACCCGGAGGAAAAGTAATCAAACGAGATTCCCTAAGTAGCGGCGAGCGAACGGGGAAGAGCCCAAACCAGGGAGCTTCGGCTCCTTGGGGTTGAGGACCGGCATAATCTTGGTCAGGTCTAGCCGAACTACCTGGAAAGGTAGGCCGCAGAAGGTAAGAGCCCTGTAAGCGAAAGGCAGAGCCAAGTGGCTGGGATCCAGAGTACCACGGGACACGTGAAACCCTGTGGGAAGCAGGGGGGACCACCCTCCAAGGCAAAATACTCGTTGGCGACCGATAGCGCATAGTACCGTGAGGGAAAGGTGAAAAGCACCCCGGGAGGGGAGTGAAAAAGTACCTGAAACCGTATGTCTACAAGCAGTCGAAGCGTGTTAAAGCGCGACGGCGTGCCTATTGAAGAATGAACCGGCGAGTTACAGTAACTAGCGAGGTTAAGTGGAAAACACGGAGCCGCAGCGAAAGCGAGTCTTAATAGGGCGACAGTTAGTTATTGTAGACCCGAAACCGCAGTGATCTATCCATGACCAGGGTGAAGCGTAGGTAAAATTACGTGGAGGCCCGAACCCGTGAGCGTTGAAAAGCTTTGGGATGAGTTGTGGATAGGGGTGAAATGCCAATCGAACGCGGAGATAGCTGGTTCTCCCCGAAATAGCTTTAGGGCTAGCCTCAAGTGATGACTATCGACGGTAGAGCTCTGATTGGGCTAGGGGCCGTTAGGTTACCGAACTCTGTCAAACTGCGAATGGAGATAGTTTAACTTGGGAGTCAGACTGCGAGTGCTAAGATCCGTAGTCAAGAGGGAAACAGCCCAGACCATCAGCTAAGGTCCCCAATGCCGTGCTAAGTGGCAAAGGATGTGGCGATACAAAAACAACCAGGATGTTGGCTTAGAAGCAGCCACCATTAAAAGAGTGCGTAATAGCTCACTGGTCGAGTGTCGCTGCGCCGAAGATGTCCGGGGCTAAAGCACGGAACCGAAGCTATGGCTTGATCTTATGATCAGGGGTAGGGGAGCGTTCCTATCGGGCAGAAGTCGCACCGGAAGGTGCGGTGGACTGGTAGGAAGTGAGAATGCCGGTATGAGTAGCGAAAAGACAGGTGAGAATCCTGTCCACCGAAAGCCTAAGGATTCCTGAGGAAGGATCGTCCGCTCAGGGTAAGTCGGGACCTAAGCCGAGGCGAATATGCGTAGGCGATGGACAACTGGTTGATATTCCAGTACCACCCCAAGTCGTTTGAGTGATGGAGTGACACAGTAAGGCAGGTAATCGCGAGGATGGAAATTCGCGTCTAAGCTTGTAGGGTGTATGGGAGGCAAATCCCCCATACGATAAGCCTGAGGAGTGATGGGGAGCCGATAGCGATATTGGCGAACTTACCGCACCTAGACTGTCAAGAAAAGCTTCTAGCGAGACAAAGGGTGCCCGTACCGCAAACCGACACAGGTAGGCGGGGAGAGAATCCTAAGGTGCGCGGGAGAACCCTCGTTAAGGAACTCGGCAAAATGTCCCCGTAACTTCGGGAGAAGGGGAGCCCTGGAGTGTGTAGATTAGAAACGATCGAAGCACTTTGGGGTCGCAGAAGAGAGGCCCAAGCGACTGTTTACCACAAACACAGGTGCCTGCTAAAGCGAAAGCTGACGTATAGGTGCTGACACCTGCCCGGTGCTGGAAGGTTAAGGGGAGTGCTTAGCGCAAGCGAAGGTGTGAACCGAAGCCCCAGTAAACGGCGGCCGTAACTATAACGGTCCTAAGGTAGCGAAATTCCTTGTCGGGTAAGTTCCGACCCGCACGAAAGGTGTAACGACTTGGGCACTGTCTCAACGAGGGACCCGGTGAAATTGAAATACCTGTGAAGATGCAGGTTACCCGCGACTGGACAGAAAGACCCCATGGAGCTTTACTGTAGCCTGGCATTGGGTTTTGGTAAATCATGTACAGGATAGGTGGGAGACTGAGAAGCATGTACGCTAGTATGTGCGGAGTCACCCTTGGGATACCACCCTTGATTTACTGGAGTTCTAACTGAAGAAGTAACGACTCTCAGGACAGTGCCAGGTGGGCAGTTTGACTGGGGCGGTCGCCTCCGAAAGAGTAACGGAGGCGCCCAAAGGTTCCCTCAGCGCGGTTGGAAATCGCGCGCAGAGTGTAAAGGCAGAAGGGAGCTTGACTGCGAGACGTACAGGTCGAGCAGGGACGAAAGTCGGGCTTAGTGATCCGGTGGTACCGAGTGGAAGGGCCATCGCTCAACGGATAAAAGCTACCCTGGGGATAACAGGCTAATCTCTCCCAAGAGTCCATATCGACGGGGAGGTTTGGCACCTCGATGTCGGCTCATCACATCCTGGGGCTGAAGTAGGTCCCAAGGGTTGGGCTGTTCGCCCATTAAAGTGGTACGTGAGCTGGGTTCAGAACGTCGTGAGACAGTTCGGTCCCTATCCATCGCGGGCGTAAGAGACTTGAGGGGAACTGCTCCTAGTACGAGAGGACCGGAGTGGACTGACCACTGGTGTACCAGTTATCCCGCCAGGGGTACAGCTGGGTAGCTACGTCGGGAACGGATAAACGCTGAAAGCATCTAAGCGTGAAACCGGCCTCAAGATGAGGTCTCTCACAGCG
>JAVKTQ010000036.1 GCA_031460455.1 Sporomusaceae bacterium | reverse complement strand
ACGACTTCCAGGTCGAACGGGGGCAGGTTCGCGGCGGTACCATTGACGGCGGTCATCGTCAAGGACTCGGCCGCGTCCAGCACCTTGTGGGTGGCGTTCAGCGCGCCAAGGCTGGTCGGGGTATTCGCCGCGGGGAAAGCCGTGGTGGCATCGAAGGTCTTGGTCACGATGGTGTTCGTGCCGTCGGTCAGCGTAATCACGGCGGTGTTGTCGCCGTCGATTCCGGCGGCGTCATCTTTGCCCGTGATGCTGGCGCTCACCAGCGTGTAGTTGCAGCCGGTCGGAACGGTCAGCAGTTTGCGGGCCGTGATGTCGGCGCCGGCGTCGAGGTCTTCGACGTGGTAGACGAGGTGATGCGTCCCGAGCGCGGCGGAAGCATATTCCGAGGTTACTTCGCCGGCCTCGATGGCGTTGTCGACGGTGATCATGCTGCGGCCAATTTCGACGTACCCGATGGTACCGGCCAGCAGCTTGGGGGCGGCGCAGATGCCCGCGGGGGTGTTACCGGTGGCCACCTTGGTAAGTTTCTGGGCCGAGGCGTCCCAGTACAGGGTGTCACCGACTGCGAAGACTGCGTTGTTGACGGCCGTGCCGGACCATACCCCCTTAAGCGCCACCGAACCGTTGGCACCATTGGCGATGGCCTCGAGCGCGATGCCGATGCACGAAGTCAGAGGGATAACGGCGTGATACGCGATATCGGCGCCGCTGGAATTGGTGTAATCGATGGTGTCGCCCTTTTGAACATAATCCATTATTCTTTCTCCCTTCTCGTTTTATTTTGTCGAGTTACTGTCCAGCATTTTTGAACAGTCCGCGGAAGTCGAGCAGGTTAACGCCGACATCCAGATAAATCCGCCATTTCATGCCGAGTACCTCGAACGACACCTGGCTTTCCATGGTCGGCTCCTGGCGGCCGTTGAGGTAATCGACCTCGATGGTGTCGGCCATCCCGGGAGCGGAGGCCAAATACCAGGCCGTCAGGCTCTGCTCGGAGAGCAGCGGATCGGAAACAACCGAGAGTTTGTTGGCGAACGGGTTGGGCGTGGCGTTGTTCTTGGACGGGTCGACGACGGAGCTGATCAGCTGCGTAGCAAGGACCTCCAGGTCGCTCGGGACGATCAGGAAGGCCGGTTGAATATTGAGATATTCCTTGCCGCCGATGTTTTTCTGCTTAGCCATGGCCGCTTTAGCCTTGTCGAGCGATGCCACGCTGAGCGCCGCAGCAGCCCCGGCAAGATTCTTGTGGTCGGCATGGAACAAGGCGGCACCCTCGATGACCGGGTTGGCGGCGAAGATAGCGTAAACCATCTTATTGATCATCCGTCGCGCGGCGGCGCCATACTTCGCTGGGATTTTCGACAGAGCACCCAGGTCGTCATCGATCATCGCTCTGCGGGTAATCGAAAACGACCGACCGAAGGTGGCAATCGACTTGGTTACGCTGGCTTCCGTAATTTCGGAGTGCTTGAATTCACCCTGCTCCGTCATTTTTACCAGCTCGTCAGCCTCACTCAACCTGTAGGCCGTGGCGCCTTTGAAGTCGGAGTGCGACCCGGTGCCGGTCCAAAGTTGGAAGGTGGTCGGTACGGCCTGATAGGCCATTGCCATGGACTTATTGGCGGCGGCGGAGAGAATCCCGGGGAAAGCGCTGGCGCCGGTGAGTGCTTCGCGGATCAGGTCCTCGTCGTTGTCAAAACGCGCACGTTTCCCGGTGGCGCGCTCTACGCAGTCCTCGGCCAGCCTGAGCAAGCGAACGCCACGGAAGGCGTCGGCGCCGTCGGCCGGTTTCGCCACGACTATGCTGCCGCGCATCAGCAGACCGTCAACAGCTGCGGCCCGGAACTTGTCCGTCTCGTCCTGACCCATGCGGACGGTACCGGACGGACGATTCTGGGCCAGCCGTTCCAACACGGCCTTTCTAGCCGCATCGACGGTCGCCCCACTGACGATAAACTCGTCAGGCGCCAGATCAAAGCTCCGGCACAGGGCGGTGATCTCCGCCGTCCTGTTGCGCTCGGCGGTTACCGCATCAGCGGCTGCTCTCTGAGGATCGACGGCAGCGGGAGGTTGCTGGCTGCGGTCCTGATCGGTTGCGGGCGGGGTGACAGTGGTAACGATGGTTTCTTCCGGAGGCATATTGCGATCACTCCTTTTGTTGTTTTCTTTATCTGAGCGGCTTGTGCCGTCCTCAGCAGATCGACCGACGCCGACGTCGGCGTCGGCAGGGACAGAAACGATGGATATTTCGAGCGGGGTCCACTTGCGGGCAATCCAACAGGGGCCCTTAAACCGTCCACAGGACGAGAGCGTGTTGACCTCGACCTTCTCCCATTGCTGCACCGAGTAGCGGACGGAAACAGCTTTAAGGGTACCACCGACGACTTTTTGGAAATACTTATCGCTTTCCTCGTCGGCGTCAAAGCGGGCAATGCCCTCGCCGCGGCGACGCTCCGAAATAACTGCGGATTCGATTCCCCCGATCGGCATATCAGTGTTGTGGTTGAACAGCAATACGCCGATGTCGTTGATCCTGGTCAGATTGCACGCCCCGGGGGAATGGTCAAGAATCTCCACGTCGCCCCAGCGGACAACCTCCGTGGTTTCGCTGGAAAACGAAAGCGGCACCGTCCGTTTTTCAACGTCGATAGCCGCTCTTTCCAGGCTTATGCTTCGTTCAAGGTTCTGCGCCCACCTGGGCGCCGGGTTTTGTACCGGCGGCAATAGCCCCACCTCCTGTCATTGTTATTCCGTACTGCTCCTCCAGCTTTTTGATATAGACTTTTTCCTTGGCGATTTGCTCCAGGATTTCACGCCAGTCGTAGCCTACCCGTGCGCAGACATTGGCCAGACTGTCCTGGCCGGATTCGATCGCCTTGGTATTGGCCGTGATTTCCTTCACTGGGTCGATCCAGCTCCATCCCGGTTCAATCCAGGTGTGTCGCAGATATTTCTCCGGCTGCTGGAAGAAATCCGGAATTTTCAGCTCACCGGCCAGCACCCCTGCGGTAACTACGTCCCGATAAACCTTGGTCAGCATGTGGTCAATCAGCCACTGCTGCCAACAGGCGTACGTCTTCTGATCCTCCAGCAGGCCTTGCCTTGCGCTGGAGTAGTTGACCTCGGACATATCCCGGCTGGTGGCCTCGTAGCTTAACCCCTGCCCGGCGCCGATCAGCCGCTGGTGCATCGCGACGAATTCCTTGGCATTGGATGCCTGCCCGGTAGGGATAACCGCGCT
>JAVKTQ010000035.1 GCA_031460455.1 Sporomusaceae bacterium | reverse complement strand
CAGCTTGACGGCCGCTTTCCTGTCCTTTAGCGTAATAGCCAACGACGGACACACTTTCGTGCATATGCCGCAGCCGATACATTTTCCCGTATCGACAACGGGTTTTACTGAGATGAGTTTCATATTACCCCTCCTTAATGTGTGGGTAGCTTTGATACCAGGTTTCATCCAGGCTTAATCGTCCGGCATTATCGTACAGTGTTCCGATAATAACGAATAATAAGATATTCAATGATACACCTGGTCTTAATCTTTATAGCCCAGTTGAGCGGATATAAGTCGGGCAGCGTCGACCACGTCGGTCGTCAAGTCGTGTATATTGCCGTTTGCTACCCGGCCGGTCGGACCCGAAAGACTGATGGCAGCGATGACCACACCACGGTGATTCTTCAGTGGGGCCGCTACACAGCTCAGTCCAATTTCAATTTCCTCCCGATCCTCTGCGTATCCCTCTTGACGGACTTTGGCCAGGTGGGCTTTAAGCTTGACCGGGTCGGTAACGGTATTGGGCGTAAAGCGTTGCAGCTTCTTATCGCGGATAACCCTCTCCATCTCCTCTTCTGGGAGTCCGGCGAGCAGAACCTTGCCTACACCGGTGCAGTGAGCTGGATTGCGACCGCCAACATGAGAAATTATCCTAATTGAATGCGGGCTATCAACCTTATCGATATAAACCACTTCGCCCCTGGATAGTACCGCTAAGTGCACCGTTTCCTGATACTTCTGGGCTAAAGAATGCAAATAAGGCATGGCAATTGTGCGAAGATCCATGCTTGCGTGCACAACTTGGCCAAGTTCAAAAATTTTCAGGCCAAGGGCGTACTTACCGCTAATCTGGTCTTGGTGCACATATCCTAACTGCTCCATTGTTGATATAAGACTATGAGTGGTACTTTTGCTCAAACCCAAACCTCGACTGATGTTACTCAGCCCGTCACCGCCCTTGCAATCGGCCAAATATTCCAGAATGCTCATCGCCCGAGCTAAAGATTGTATTATTTTGTTCTTACCTTTGTCTTCCAACCAGCTCACCACCCATCGCGTCCTACTATGTCGTACGCTGTTCTGTTTTTCTAAGAACATATTCAATCTTTTCCGCAAAATTCCTGCAAGGCATAAATAAATTTACGGCGTTACCGCAATCTTACGCGAATAGCTACACACTCGACATGTATTTCGCGTATTGGCCCATTCCACCTAGCGCGACAGAATCGTTTTTTGTATTTATTGATATCTATGCCTTCCCCACCATTGCTTATAAGTAGTTGTACAGAAAGTACAAGTGATGTACCATGCCTTAGTGAAATAACGGTCGCATATCTGCCTAAACATTCTTCCCAGGTCATTTTTTCTCTACTATATATTTTTTTTGCACCATTTGGGTGCGGTCTGTAAATGCCTCATACTAGCATTGGTAAGTTTCTTTCTATAGACCTCAATCTTTTCGCCAACCATGACGTATTCTTTAACTAAAGCATCTACCAACCGCATTGCGGTCACTCCTCCACTCAAAAGTCAAGCTTCATCCCATATTCCCTCTTCAACGCGCGCCAAAATGTAAAAGCGTCGTGAAACCCCCGAATATTATCATTCTTCCCGCTGCATATTAGACAACGAGCCTGCCAGCGCAAATTATCCTCGTCTTTTTCTCTGAGTTGCTGAAATAGTTCTTCCGCTGAAGTTGCTACGCTAACAATCAGACAATATGGACATACTTTCCGCCCGCAGTGATGGCATACCTCCAAATAATAGTAATCTGTCTGGGCCATATCAAATTCATCCGGAACATACTTACAGCAGTCACATCGCAGGTATTCGTACACAGTTAACCCCCCTCAAAAAGCTGTACTATCACAACCCGATTAAAAAGCGCTACGAATTGGCCGTTTATATCAACATCTCTGTGATAATGACCAAAATACCATTTCTTATAGTTTATTAGCTGTTCAAACCGGTCCAGTATACGGCAAGTGGGATCATCTATTTGAAACTGGGCCAAATTTTCGCTGATATGGGTTGGCGCTGTATGAGTGACGACAAAATCGACCATGAAGTTGTGCCTTTCAAGGTTCCTCAAAGCTTCATCTTCTTCCGCTTTCGACGGTATTTCCTGCGGCCACCAAGATACATGGGCCTGGCGGTATACTTTATCTACAGATAACGCTCCACCGAAAACGAAGAACTTCATACCACCAAGGTCAAATACCTGACCCCTCATCAGATGAAGCACGTTTGGCCGAATGCGGTGCACTTTACCGCCGTTCCAATCCTCTATCGGATAACGTTCCAAAGCATCGAACCCCTCATGATTTCCATCAACAAAAAGCACTGTAAAGCGTTTTTCGCTGTACCAATCAAGAACCTCATCGTCCTGGTTTGTTCCCGTCCAGACACCGCCAAAATCACCGGCGATAATAACATAATCTTGCCGAGTAAGTAGAGTTTGGACTGGAAAAGATTCAAGGTTGAGTTTTGGGGAATCGATCATTCCATGGGTATCCCCTGTAATATAAATTTTGGGGTTCATTCTTTTGCCCTCCTGTATGACTTAGAACTTGGTGCCTGGTCAATTCTTTATTCTATGTTCAGTCAATCATCCGATTCTTGCTCTGAAGACGATCTAACTGGCTTACAGTATTTTTTACGTCCATCTGGGTAAAGTAAATACACGCGCCCTCTTTCGTCGCAGTGAACTGTTGACAATCCGGCGGCATGAATCTTGGCGATAGCCCTTTTTATTGTGATCTCTATCGCCTCCAGTGGGGGATTCAGTGGTTGGCAACTTAGTATGCAGAAGCGTTTCTCCCGGAAGTATTTTTTGCGCCCATCCGGATATAGTCGAAAAACGCCGTTTTCGTCACGTCCGTATGTGGGTTTATTGGCATATCGGGCTAAGTCTTCATCAGAATTAGTTACCTCTGCGTCGAGAGTCGTAAAATCCCGCTCAACTTCTTTGCTGTCTGCGATAAATTCATTATCTTCCGCTGCTTTCGCCATTGCTTCGCGGTAATTGCTGTTGCTGACACCCGCCAGCGAGTAACTCGCGACACGGCTGTTACACAGATTTTTCACAAGTATTCCGCGGGTCAACAGGTCATCTATATCACTTTCTGCCGCGTCTCTGGTACATTTTGCTAGTTTGCTCCATTTTGTTTGTGTGAGCTTGCCCTTAAAGTCGTCTAACAACTTGCCTATTACCACCCTTTGGCGAATATTTAGCTTCGGAAATACCTCGTCTTGGAAGTACGCCTTGCGTTTCAAAATCTCGATCATGCGGGCCGCAGTACTAATTGCTTGACCAATACACTCAAGGAACCAGCTTAGGTAATCCGTGATATCAAGTGTACCTTTCTGGGCATGTTCGAGTGTTCTGTAATAGTTATTGCGCTCTTTGAAAATCTGTTCTGATAAGCTGTAAAACAGCATCGGTCCGTGTTCTGATCGTGCAAGCAGCATGTTTGCGATCGCCCGGGCGATACGGCCGTTGCCGTCCTCGAAGGGGTGGATGGTGACGAACCAGAGATGGGCTATACCGGCGCGCAGTACCAGGTTGGTGACGTCGTTGCCGTTGAACCACTCCAGGAAGGCGGCCATCTCTGCTTCGATGCGATTAGCCTGCGGCGCTTCATAATGAATTTTTTCGCGTCCTACCGGTCCTGATATGACCCGCATCGGCCCCGCCTCATCTGTCCGCCAGGCACCAGCACGAATCTTCTTCAGTTCACTCGTCCCCGAAGGAAAAAGACCGGAATGCCAAGCGAACAATCTTGTCGTAGTCAACGGCTCGCGGCATGTCAATGCCGATTTGATTTTGCATGAAAGTGGCGTTTGAAATTTGCATGTTTGTGGCGACGGGTTACTGTTGTTTCTGTTCGAACAGCGTGTT
>JAVKTQ010000034.1 GCA_031460455.1 Sporomusaceae bacterium | reverse complement strand
TTCCAGCAGCCGGTCATGGCCGCCGGAGGCTGGTCCAATACCCAGGCGGCCTGGGCGTTCAGCCTGGCTATTTTCTTCCTCGGCCTGGCGGCGGCTTGGGGCGGCGTCAATCTTTCCAAATTCGGACCGCGCAGGCTTGCCATGGCAGGCGGCGCACTGTTCGGCCTCGGTTACCTGATCGCCGCCTATGCCCTTCATATCAAAAGCCTCCCACTGCTGTACGCCGGCTATGGCGTGATCGGGGGGATCGGACTGGGGCTCGGCTATGTGACGCCGGTGGCGACGGCCGCCAGGTGGTTTCCCGACAAAAAGGGCTTGATCACCGGCATGGTTGTCATGGGATTCGGGTTCGGAGCGCTGGTCATGGCTAAGATTCTTGCCCCGCTCCTGATGTCCGTTACGGGCGGGAGCCTTGTCGCGGTATTTTTCTATATCGGCGTCACGATGCTCGCCATCACCTTGCCGGCCGGATATTGTCTAGTTAACCCGCCTGCGGGTTTTATGCCGGACGGATATCGACCGCCCTCGGCAGCTGCCACAGCGGTAGTTTCCCAGGATGCAGTCACCGCCAGACAGAGCATTCTCTCGGGCAAATTCCTCATGATGTGGACCGTGTTCTTCTTCAACATCGTCGCCGGCATCATGTTTATCAGCTTCCAGTCACCCCTGCTCCAGGACTTGCTTCAAAAAGCCATCGCCCCGGCCGCGATGGGCGACCCGCGAGTTATAGCCGGCTTGGCTGCATCCGGCGCCACCCTTATCGCCGTGAGCTCCATCTTCAACGGCCTCGGTCGCTTTTTCTGGGGCGGGCTGTCCGACAGGATCGGGCGCGCCCAAACGTTCCGGCTCATTCTCGGCAGCCAGTGTATAGTATTTGCGGCGCTGCTGTTCGTGAATGATCCGCTCGTCTTCAGCGTACTCGTCTGCTATGTCCTTCTTTGCTATGGCGGCGGGTTCGGCTCCATGCCCTCGTTCGTCCTCGACGTCTTCGGCCAGAAACTGATGCCGGTCGTCTACGGCGCCATCCTGACCGCCTGGGGCTGTGCCGGCATCGTCGGCCCCCAGATCGTCGCCCTGCTCAAGGACAACTTTGCCGGCCAGGCTGCCCACTACACCTTCATCTGCGGTGGGGCGCTCTTGTTGATTGGCCTTCTTATCACCTTCGGCTTGAACAACGAGAGGTTCGTGCCCGGGAAAACAGCATGGAAAGAGCCTTCTCCCGAGGGTGCAGGGTAACCGGTATTCCCCCTTATCGCCGCTACATCCCTTTCCCTCAAGGGGGAAACTTAACGCCGGGAAGAACGGGGAATTCCGGCAAGTGTTATTTATCAGAGGTTTGCTGGAGCAGCTGAGATATGTTTCGGCTACTCCGCGCTGGGGAGGATATAGGGACAAAACTTTCGAAATGTCCCCCGAAACAGCCCGGGTTCCACTAACTGGTATTTTGTCACAGCCAATAAAATCAAGAATTTATTCACGTATACTAAAAATAGTACAATTACTTTTGCGGTCTTCAAAGCTCTTATGCTCGACGTTAATCCTTCGTGCCTGTTCTGCAATTCGTAGGATTCGTTCTGCTATTCGGTTTTTAAATAGTGTTTAAGTTGTGTTATAACTACCTCTCCAAAAGTCCAAGATTGCATATAACTTAAACATTAATATGACATACCTCAAACATAATTTACATAACGTCACGAGACTCAAAATCTGCTATCAGTGATGGTGTGGGGGTTCGAGTCCCTTCCCGGGCACCAAAAAAATACACCGCAAAAGGCTCTCGATTATTCGGGAGCCTTTTTCGTTATGCCCGGCAGGTTTTTCCAAACCGGCCCGCAAATATTAATACAATGCACCCAATTCACACCACCCCGAAAGGACGTGTCCACATGACCGACTCCATCGCCGCCAACCAGGCCGCCGCCATCGAATGGCGCCGCGCCCTCCACCGCTGCCCCCAGCCCGCCTGGCTCGAACTCTTCGCCACCGCCTTCATCGCCGAAAAACTCGCCGCCTGGGGCTACGAAATAAAAATGGGCCGCGACATCATCCCCGCCGACAAACAATTCATGCCCCCCGACGCCGACCAGCTCGCCCTCGCCTACGCCCAGGCCGTCAAAGCCGGCGCCGGCGAAAAATACCTCGCCCCCGCCGCCGAAGGCCACACCGGCGTCGTCGGCATCATCAAAGGCGCCCTCCCCGGCCCCACCGTCGGCTTCCGCTTCGACATCGACGCCAACGAAACCGCCGAAACCACCGACCCCGCCCACCGGCCCATCCGCGAAGGCTTCGCCTCCGTCAACCCCGGCTGCGCCCACATGTGCGGCCACGACGCCCACGCCGCCATCGGCCTCCTCCTCGCCAAACACTTCGCCGACAACCGCGCCACCCTGCGCGGCGCCGTCAAAATAATCTTCCAGCCCAACGAAGAAAACCTCGGCGGCGCCGCCGCCCTCGTTGCCAGCGGCCACCTCGACGACCTCGACTACCTCTTCAGCGGCCACGTCGGCATCGCCGCCAAAGAAACCGGCCACCTCTGCCTCAACGTCCACAGCTTCATGGCCCTCTCCCGCTTCGAAATCACCTACACCGGCCGGCCCATCCACGCCGCCCTCCGCCCCGACCAGGGCAACAACGCCCTCCTCGGCTCCTGCGCCGCCATCACCAACCTCTACGCCATCGCCCGCCACGGCCTCGGCGCCAGCCGCATCAACGTCGGCTACCACACCGCCGGCACCACCTGGAACGTCATCCCCGACAAAGCCTACTTCCGCTTCGAAACCCGCGGCGTCACCAACGAAATCAACGCCTACATGGTCGAAAAAGCCCACGAAATCATCCGCGGCGCCGCCCAAATGTACGGCCTCGGCGTCGAAATCAAGCCCGCCGCCGTCGCCGGCGTCGCCGAAAACTCCCCCGCCCTGCTCGCCCTCGCCGAAAAAGTCGCCGCCGGCCTCCCCAGCGTCAAAAAAATCCTCCCCTCCGTCGCCTTCAACGCCTCCGAAGACGTCACCCTCCTCATGCAGCACGTCCAAAACCGCGGCGGCCAAGCCCTCGTCGCCCTCTTCGGCACCCCCCTCGGCGGCGGCCACCATAATGCCGCGTTTGATATTGACGAGCAGGTTATCCCCAACGCCGCCGAATTCCTCGCAGCTATGTACTCGGCAGTAAGTGGGGACCGTCCATAAGGCCCCATCTGCGTTGCACCCGCAAGGGGTAGGCCGCCCCTCTAACCGCTGAAGCGCTAAGAGGGACGCACTTGGTCCTGCGCGTGCTTGCTAGCGTACATTCGAGTACGCGTCGCTGCGCATGCTCGGCCCGCCTAGCATCTGGGACCTTCTGAACGGTCCCGGCGGCACAAAGAAGAACGTAAAAGGGGAGGGGAGACGTCCCTCTCATACATAAAAGGAGGCAAAAACAATGGCCAGCGAATCCGTCCTCGTCGCCGTCGACGGCGGCATCGCCACCGTCACCTTAAACAGGCCCGAAGTATTGAACGCCCTAAACCGCGACCTCGTCGACAGCCTTGCCGCCGCCCTGCGCGCCGCCGAGGCCGACCCCGCAGTTAGATGCATCGTCCTCACCGGCAGCGGCAAAGCCTTCTGCGCCGGCGGCGACCTCGCCTTCCTCAGCACCCTCGCCGACAAAGTCGCCTTCCGCCGCTTCATCAAAGACGCCGGCCAGCTCACCGCCCTCATCATCGGCCTTGAAAAACCCGTCGTCGCCATGGTCAACGGCGTCGCCGCCGGCGCCGGCTTCAACCTCGCCCTCGCCTGCGACATCGTCATCGCCTCCCGCGCCGCCCGCTTCGCCCAGAGCTTCGCCAAAGTCGGCCTCGTCCCCGACTGCGGCGGCCTCTACCTTCTGCCGCGGCTCGTCGGCCCCCACAAAGCCAAAGAACTCATGTTCACCGCCGACCTAATCGACGCCGACACCGCCTACAGCCTCGGCCTCGTCAACAAACTCGCCGACCCGGCCGACCTTCCCGCCGTCACCGGCGAATTCGCCGCCCGCCTCGCCGCCGCCGCCCCCATCGCCCTCGGCTGCATGAAAAAAATCATCGGCCGCAGCCTCGACCTCGACCTCGACGCCGTCCTCGAATACGAAGCCGACCTCCAGACCATCTGCGCGGCCACGGACGATCATAGGGAAGGGGTAGCCGCCTTCCAGCAAAAACGCCCCCCTTTGTTTAGGGGGCAGTAGGAGAACCCCCGGGCAACCGCCTGGGGGTTCTCAGCCATATTCGGGGGAGCCGCCCATAAGCTCTCATCTGCGGTGTTGCTCCTCGACTGCCATCCTCAGCGTACGTACGTGTACGCTTCCGGTGACAGCCTCCGGTGCGCCTTGCATCTAAGGGCTTCTGAACGGCCCCGGCAGTATAGGGTTCAGCGTTCTTGGGGGAGAGGGGAAATGTCGAGATACATGTAAAATAGCCGGCAATTATATTGCCGCTATTCTGTATATCCAGTGTTTGTCAGTAATATTCACCGTCGGACGATAAAATCATCGGCGGAGTCCCGACGGGAAGGATACCCCAATTGATAGCGATAACTCTCTCTGTTTCTTTATCCAGATAAAAATGGACTTTCAAAACCTCATTCGGTTCTATGTAGCTGAACCATTTATAATGACTTCTCGACCCGGAATAGCGGTTGGGTTCCCCGTAACACTCCCTGACTCTATCTGCCGAGTCGCCGATACTTATTCCCCGGCTCGTCACGTAATCTTTGCTGTATACCGTAATACGGTAGACATAATCTTGTCCGCTAACATAATTGTGCTCTAAAAAATATTTGGCGTTATTATCAGGTGTAAAACCCAAAGGTTTGCGTACTTGGATGGTTTCGCCCGTGGGGACGAACTTTACAAAATAGTCCGATTCATTTAGAGGGGCGACATTGGCGGAAACAATACCTGCACAAATTGACGCTATCAAAAATAACACTAAAATGCGAAATAGCAATTGCTTCACCACCAATAACTGTCATTTACCTTATTTTACCTAATAGTTTGCCTAAAATCAATATTGTCCACAAAGTAATATAGGGTCAGGTGAAAACTCGACCGCCCCTATATTACTTTGGGTTTAATTAAGGAATTCTACTTGTGTGGTCTGCCAAATCCGTAAAAATGAGATTGCCAATATTCGCTGTTCAAGTCTGCATAACTTACTCCTTTGCTGCTGCCTGCATGAAGCATTTTTCCGTCTCCGACATATATCCCCACATGGGTAATTGATCCGGGGCCATCGCCACTGTCGTAAGTGTCTTTGAAAAATACTAGGTCACCGGGCCGGGCTTGAGAAAGATCGTTAAACACCGAACCATTAGTTTTGCAAAAAGCGTGTTGATCGGGGGCAGTTCGCGAGTCAAGATTCACACCTATTTGATTATAAGTATCGAGAGTAAATTTTCCGCAGTCGGTGGATGAGACGCCATCACCTCCTAAATCATAAGGGAGTCCGAGCTGCTTCTTGCCGATATTGTGGACCCTATCGCCAAAAGAGCCGTCCTCACTTTCGGTTTTTGATTTTTCATCTTCCTTCGTGGTTATCCCGTCTGTGACTTTAGGCACCATTTCACTGTTACGGTAGCGGTCAACAGTGCCGGCCCCGGCCGAAGCGTCCGTCGTAGTTTTACCGCTTTCATGTTCATATTGTGGAAACATTCCAAGTGGATCAACCCAGGCTCTCATACCACTATCCTTACTGTTATCCCAGCTCGCTGGCTGGAACCAGTTGCGTGCGCCGCCGTCCCGGCTCAACACCGTATCCCAATAATTGAGCGGCTCCTCCGGCCGCTTCGTTCCGCCACTCAACGGATTCGACATACCCGGCGCAGGTTTCTTCTGCAATCTGTACTCATCCTCCCCGTTGTCCCAGCCGTTGAGGTAAAACTCCTGCCCCTTGGGAATCGCGCTCTCGTCGTGCGGCTGGCCGAACATGCGCAGTATCCGCGCCTTCAGGCCGGGGTCTACCGGCCGGTACACCGGATGCTGCCACTCAGCCTCCCGCCTCCGGTTGGCTTCATCCATTTTGCCAAGCTCCCACTCGATATCCCCGTCGTCCATCCCCCTTAAATCCGGCTCATACCCCAGCGCCTTCATCCTCCTCAAGTACTCTTCCTCTCTCGTCCTCGCGTTCATACTCTCTCCTCCTTGCCGTTTTCCGGCATAAAATTAAGAAGGCCGCCCTTTGGACTGAACCCCGAAAAATGGACATTGAGCAAAAGAGCCTCCTGTTGTAGGATGACTACGACAGGAGGCTCTTTCATGGGAAAACATTTCGG
>JAVKTQ010000033.1 GCA_031460455.1 Sporomusaceae bacterium | reverse complement strand
ACACGCTGTTCGAACAGAAACAACAGTAACCCGTCGCCACAAACATGCAAATTTCAAACGCCACTTTCATGCAAAATCAAATCGGCATTGACATAAGATTGCTTATTGAAATTCTTTTACTCCTACTAACTGGGAAGGTCTATATTCGGTAATATCAAATAAGACTCGTATATCTTGGGGTAGCGGGTTAGGATTATATTCCCCATCAGTCAGCAGTAAGATTTTTTTAACGTCGGGGTACTTATCGCGTATTAGTTTAAAATATTCCCCCAGCATATCTACTCCCATATTAGGATATATATTTCTAACAAACTCCTCTGGTTCCATACTACTAGCGTCAATAAATTCGGAACCAAAATAAAACTTGTTATCAATTCGGTACTTGCGAATAATTTTAAAAATAATCTCTTTAGTCTCTTCGTTGTATTCATTGTCACTCCCCATACTCAAAGAACGATCCACCAAAATCGCATCAAACTTGTTTGATGCAGGTAAAATGCCAGCGTGAGCCAATTCATTAAGTAATGCTTTTGTAAACTCTCCCGTCATAGAGGGTCGCACTTTAGAAAAAAACTCCGTTTTAGTCAATTTTGGTGACGCTATACTTGGAAAGCAATCGTAATTAACAAAAAAGTTCATTATACTATTTGGGGCCCCATATTCATAAAGGCAAGCGTTTTCTTCCAAATCTTTTGATCGCATAAACATTCTTTGCTTACATTCGATAATTATTTTAGTATGTTCAGCTTTTGTGCTAGAATTTTCTACAAATCGAATATCCGGTTCAATCCCTTTTCTTCCTGGATATCCTTTAATATCAGTTTTTAATTGAGCTAATATACTATATTTATCCCCTCTATCTACCTGAAAAGTTGCTACATTAGTAAAACTTCCAGTTTTTAAAGGGAGAACGCCACTTTTGTCATTCAGCTTAACCTTATATTTATTTAACGCTCTTAATGTGGTTAATGTTACCCAAATTTCATAAAGATACCACCTATTTTTCCAAAAAGGCAAATTTAAAATGTTGATAAACTCATCTATCAAATCTTCCTCTTCCATATGTACTATTGTTAAATTAGACAAAATATGGTCATGAAAAAAAGCTATGGCTCTTTCAATATTATTTAAATCGTCTTGTAGTAAATATGCCTTATATCGTGCCAGAATTATCGAAAAAGCACCGTGTATAAAGTTATCAGATAAGGGATTGTCGTCGATAATTTCAAAAGGATTAGTTCCACATCTCCCGTCATCTCCTGCGGAAATACGCTTTGCAATAGCGGTAAGTAAATAAAAGATATCTTGTATACACTTATCAAGTTCTAAATACCCTTTAGACTCAGGAGGAGGAATCTGAATAGGATAAAATAAATTTTCATCTCGCGAATCAACCCCTAGCATCCCAAAGAAATCCGTCAACTGCCAAACATCATATTCGGTCCAAAGTCTATGTCTTCTACTTCCCTTAATAGTTCTTTCAATTCTAACCCACTCCTGAAAATCAGCAAGATCTATTTTAAAACCTTTTGTTCCAAAGTCACATTCTATTTTCAGATCACTCTCTGATCCAGCTTTGGTGACTTGATGTTCCTTCATAATGCTAAATATTTCAAAATACATCAGAGAAAACGGTTCAGTTACCTCAAAAAATTCTTTAATAAAATCAGCAGCCGAGACTTTTTTATTTCTAAAATGTGTCTTTAGCCCTATATTTGGAGGACAATTGAATCGTTTCCTAAGCTGATTGTACCATTGGGTATCCCTCCCATCTTTTCTGATGTGTAGGCCTCGTTTTTCAATTTCGTTATAAAGATCAATAGCTAATCTGAACAACACGTAACACCTTCCTATAATCCTATACATCTCTTTCAAATGTCATTAATTCGCTGTTGCACCTGTCGCCGAATAAACCGATAACCGTCGTTATGCAACCGAAGGTTCGAATACCACCATCTGTCTGGAAAGTTCTACAAATTAAGATAATAACCTGCGAAGGAGGCAAACCAATCGGTCTGCCCCGATAATAAGTACCCATGCTGTCTATTAACAGCACTGGCACAATATATTTATGATTGCCTCTTCAGCCAGTATTGACGCGCTAGTGTCAATACTACCAGATATTCAAAAAAGAGTGCGGGAGGTTAACCTCCGTTCAAGCCCCACTCTATTTATTGATTTTAGGCAGCAGCGTTTTTCATTCTATTAAATCTTTTAGGTATTATCCGATCTCAATTGGGCAATCGTTACGCAAATCGTTACGCAAATGACCAGGGACAACAAAAAGGCTTCCGAGGTAAAAACCTCGGAAGCCTTGAATTTGTTGTGGCGGGAGCGTGTAGGAATCGAACCCACCCGGGACGGGTTAGCGCCCCGAAAACGGTTTTGAAGACCGCAGGAGCCACCAGGCCCCATCCGCCCCCACTGGCATTATCTGGCATTAGCGAACATTTACTCTGACATTACCTCTGACAGTTTGTCGTACATATTATTATACACTATTCTGGCATTTCGGCCAGGGGGATATTTTTTCCTGTTCTTTTAACATAATTATTCAAATGTAGAGTTCGGGGCGGCGTTCTAAGGCGTAGAAGCGGCGGCACATTCCCTGGGGGGTTGTGCGCACGTCGACGACCTTGTCGAGGTCGATTTCGCCGGTTATCATGGCGGATTGGCCGGAGAAGTCTTCGGCGAGCACTTTGCCGGCCGGACTGACGAGGATGGCGCCGCCGTGGTAGACGGTGCCCTGGCCGTTGTCGCCGACCTGGTTGGCGGCGAGGACGTAAACGCAGTTGTCGTAGGCGCGGGCGCGGAGGGAGATGTGCCAGCTTTCGCGGCGCTCATCCGGGCCGAGGCGCGGGGTGGCGTGGGGGCAAAGGATGAGCTGGGCGCCTTTGAGGACGAGGGTCTGGGTTATCTCGGGGTAGTGCTGCTCCAGGCAGAGCTGGACGCCGACGGCGACTTTGGGGAGGGGAAAAACGGACAGGTCGTCGCCGGCGGCGTATTCGCGGCGTTCGCGCTGGCCGAGGTGGGTTTTCTTATATATATGGAAGGCGCCGTCAGGCAGCCACAGGCCGTGGGCGAGGTATTTGGCGGCCCCTTCGCGCCAGGTGAGGCCGGCGGCGAGGACGACGCAGGAGGAGGCGGCCAGTTCGGCCATTTTGGCGAGGGCGGGGTGCCCGGCGGCAAGCGGGGCTGTTTCATCGCCGTTGGTGCGGTAGCCGGTGAGGCTTAGCTCGGGGAAAAGAAGCAGGTCGAGCTTTGCGGCGGCCGCTTTTTCGGCCCAGGCGGCGGCGGCGGCGAGGTTTTCTTCGAGGGCGTTGACTTTTGCGGGACAGGCGACGGCGCCCACCCTGAGGACAGCGGCCATGCGCGCCCCTCCTTTGTTTACGGTTCATAAATGAGTATGGCAGAGGCGGGAGGAAATGTCAAATATGACGGCGGCAAAGCTGGTAGACGGAGTTTATAAAGGAAATGCCGGCTATATGTTGAATAATGCCGAAGGAAATATTGATATGCCGCCCGCGAGTTCAGGCATAAGGATAGGAGCCAAATGCGCCTTTTCACAGCCGACGGCGGCGGATCGCCGCGCGATTTACTGATTTATCACCCGATAAACGATATATGGCTATATCTGCTGGCGGCGGCGGTGCTGCTGGCGCTGGGGGTGTACACCTGGCGGTACCGGAAGTCGCCGCCGGCCATGTGCCTCGCCCTCAGCACCGGCGCGCGTGTCGTCTGGCTGGTCGCCCTGGTCATGATCACCGTCAGCCCGGCCCCCGCCGACAAGTTCCTCTGGGCCGTCATCCACCAAATGGGCGCCATGGCCGTCATCCCGCTGGCCCTCATGACCGCCCTCTACCTCACCGGCCAGCGGCCGGCCGTCATCCGCGCCGCCAGCACACTACTCCTTGCCCTCACCGGCTTTTTCGGATTGGCGGTCCTCACCAGCGGCTGGCACGACTGGTATTGGCGCGCTTTCCCGTGGGGCGGCGCAACTTTCGGCTTTGTCCGCGGGCCGCTTTTCTGGGCGACCATGGCTATTGCTTATCTGTCGCTCGCGGCCAGCCTGGCGCTATACATCCACCGTGCTGCCAGCACCTCCGGCCTGCGGCGCTGGCAGGCGCTGGCCGTCCCGGCCGACACGGTGATATCGGCGGCCGGCCATATACTCTGGGTTACCGGCGCATCGACGAGCTTCGCGCTGCCGGTGGCCTTCATGCTGGGCGGCCTGGTATGGTTCGCGATATTTTTCGGGCTGCGGGTCTTCAACATGCAGGAGCTGGCCGAGGCTTCCGTCACGCGGGATATGAACGACTGCTTAATCGTCACCGACGCCCAGGACTACATCGTCGAGCTCAACCCGGCGGCCGAAACGCTGCTTGGCGAACGGGCGGCGATGGCAGGCGAACGGGCGACGGCGGCGTTCGCGCCCTGGCCGGCTTTGGCCGCGCTGGCGGAAAGCGGCGAGGCGCGGACGGGGGAGATTACGGTGGCCGGCGCCTACTACCTATTCCGGGTGTCGCTGTTGACCGGCTGGGGCGGCAGGAGCATCGGCAAGGCGATCGTCCTCCAGGATATCGGCGAGCTGAAGCGGGCCCAGAAGAGGATACTCGACCAGGAGAAAGCGCTGTCGATCATGACGGAACGGGACCGGCTGCGGCGGGAGCTGCACGACGGGCCGGGCCAGGTATGGGGTTATCTGAAACTCCAGTATCAGCAGGTGAGGGAGCTTGTGGCCGGGGAGCGCCTGGCCGAGGCCGACGCCAGGCTGGAGAAGCTGATCGGGCTTAGCGACGACTTCGACCGCGGCGTGCGCGAATCGCTCGCCGGACTGAAGGCGGCTTCCCGCAAAGGGTTTGCGGCGACACTGGGCGAGTTTATGCAGTGGTACGAGGACACGTACGGGATAGCCGCCCGCCTGACCGTCGACCCGGAAACGGCGGACCGGCTTTCGCCGGCCGCCGAGCTGCAGCTGCTGAGGATCATCCAGGAGGCTATGGCCAATACCCGCAAGCACGCCAGCGCCAGCCAGGTCAAGGTGTCGCTGCGGGCGGCCGGCGGCGAGGCGGCGGTGGTCATCGAGGACGACGGCTGCGGTTTTGCCGCGGAGGCAGCGCTGGCCGCGGGGGAAAATCGCCACGGCCTGGGCATTATGCGGGAGCGGGCCGGCGAGATCGGCGGCCGGCTGGAGATCGAGTCGGCGCCGGGCGCCGGCACGAGGGTGACGGTCTGGCTGCCGCCGGGTCAAGGGGGAGCGCAAGGATGAGGCTATTGCTGGTAGATGACAACCTCTTATATATCGAAGGTTTGAAGGGGTACCTGCAGGATAACGGCGTCGAGGTTGTCGGCACGGCCGGCGACGGCCTGGAGGCGTTGGCGAAGGTGGAGATGCTGCGGCCGGACATGATCGTTATGGATGTGCAGATGGACGGCTGCGACGGCATCGAAGCCACCAGGCTGATTAAACGCGATTTCCCGGAGATCGAGATCGTGATGCTGTCGGTTTCCGAGGAGGATGAGCATCTGTTCGCCGCCATCCGGGCGGGGGCGTCGGGATATCTGCTGAAGGGCATGGAGGCGCCGCTGTTCCTGGCCGAACTGCGGCGGCTGGCCGCCGGAGAAGCGCCGCTGGCCCCCGGAATGGCCAGGCGCATCCTGCGCGAGTTTGCCGGTCGCGAGCGGGAACCGGAGCCGGAGACGGCAGCTGAGCGGCCGGCGCTGAGCGCCCGTCAGGGCGAGGTGCTGAGAATGCTGGCCGAGGGTATGACTTACAAGGAAATCGGCGCCGCCCTGGGTATCAGGGAGATCACGGTCCGCTACCATGTGAACGAGATCCTCGGCAAGCTCCACCTGGCGAACCGGGCGCAGTTGCTGGCCCATGCGGCCCGATTGAACCTGTGATATTTTGGGGGCACTATCGGTTTTGATAGTATGGAGAATAGAATTATTTGTTAAAATGGGGCATATAATTATGCCCTGTTTTTTGTTTTTCCGACAAATATATGGTCGAGATAATTTTTCGCAAAGGCCGGTGGAGCACGTGACCAGACCGCGGGAAGTGGCAATAGTCGGCAAGTCCGCGCAGTTGACGGATCTGGCGGCCGTCCTGAAGGACAATGCCCAAATCCGGCTTACCAACCTGGAGCCGCCGATGGCGGCGGCCGCGGCGGAAATGAACCTCATTGCTCCCGATGTCATCATCTTCGACAGGGCGATGGTAGCGGCGAGGGACCTAGGCGCGCTGATCCTAAAATTCCCAGGCGTCAAGCTGATCGGGCTGGAGGAGGCGGCCTCGCTGGTGGTCGCGACCGGCGGCGAGCGGACGGTGCGGAGCTTTGAGGAGCTGGCGCGGGAAATCGCAGGATAAGGAAGGCTTTGCATGAAGTATGAATGCCTGAGAACGTTAATCGGCCTTTTTATCGCCGGGGCGCTGCTCGCCGGGTTGCCGGCCTACGCCGCGCCGCCCAACACGGGGGCGGTGCTCGAAGGCGCCAAACCGCCGGCCGCGGTCAAGCCGCCGGCCGAAAACAAGGAACCGGCCATCACGGTGGAGGGCCGGCAGCCGGCGGCCACCGGCACCGACCAGGCGAAGATAACGGTGCAGGGGTTCCGCATCGGCGGCGAACCGCCCCTGGCGGCGGACAAGCTTTTAAGCCTCGTCCGAGCCGAAGCCGGCAAGGAGCTGAGCCTCGGCGAACTTAACGCCCTGGCCGGCAGGCTGACCAAGCATATGCGCCAGCAAGGCTATCTGGTGGCCTTCGCCTATATCCCGGCCCAGGATATCAGGGACGGGATGGTGGAAATAGC
>JAVKTQ010000032.1 GCA_031460455.1 Sporomusaceae bacterium | reverse complement strand
TAGCCATAAGTTTCAACCCCAAAAATCAGTTTTATCAGGGGGAATTACCGGGGCTCGGAAGACCCGTACCCGGCTTACCCCTCCGGAAGGACCCGTAATTATTTGAGCACGCCCTTGACGCGGCTCGACTTGTACCCGCCACCAGCAGAGTTCTTGTCGCAGTTACTGTCGAAGGTCCGCATCATGTTGCGATAGTTCTCCCCGCGAGGCCGCGGTCGCCAGCTGAGGCAGCGCCGATTATAATGGGAGACTGGCGAGCCGTCACAGCGCTGGTCATCGTTGTCGTTGAACAGGCAGCGCTCATTGCAGTAATGGACACCCACGGCCACCACCTCCCTATGAAGGGTAAAAGAAAAGAGCCCGAAGGCTCTTGTTTATTATTTTCCTGTGAGATTTCGGATAAAGTTCAATCTTTGCTCTAATTCTTTGTTGTTTTCATGAATTGCAGCAGCGATAGCCTGACTGATTACTTGCTTATCATAACTGGATAAACTTGCTGTTTGGCTTAGCTTACCGTTGACAATACTCGCAAGCCTACTTTCACTCAGACCAGCACTCATAGAACAACCCCCTTTGAATTGTTTTATCTTCCAATTCGACAGGATGTTATATATTCCTTCGCAATAAGAAAACCGCCCATTTCCGGGCGGCTGACAATTTTTCTATTCTGAAATGAGTATATCAGCTAAATGTGCATCATTCAAGGGCATTTTTTGCGCACTGCGATTGGGCATCAGGTGACCGCCTCAGCACCATACAACTTTACAGCAATCATGCGGATTAGCCGGTTTTTGTTTCTCCTGACAGTGCTCGGATCACAGATGATTTTTTTAGCGATTTCGTCGTCTTTTTTGCGCTCAAAATATCGCATTGTCAAGAGGGGATAGTATTCATCGTCGACCACACATTGGAGAGCGTATTCGATTTCCTTAATCTCGACCTCATCCCGCCACAGCTTTCGTTGTACTAGCAGTATCCTGCCTTCCTGGATTTCCTCAGCTGTCAGGCGCGTATTGCCCCCAATGGTGCTGAAGAAGGTTATATCCTTCGACTTCCCGCTACCGGGCGATTCCCGCCTCAGATCTTCGATATCGCGGTGATACTTGTCGATGTTTCGCCGCAGCTCTGGATAAGCATATAAGCGGATTTCGGTCTGGCGGAAAACATTTTTGGCTTCAGCCTTACCTTTTTCCATTCCGAGAATGGCGGAGGCCTTGATGGCTTTCGTAACGGCTTGATCGATGATCTTTTCGATGTTAATTTTTTCGACGTTGACATGTTTAGTCATGCGGACCCTCCCTCAAAAACGCAAGCGATTGCGGATTTCATAGCTTCCTGATCCGGACATAAATCCCCGGCACCTCCGCCCAAAACTTTTCCGTCACCTCGCTGGCCACCAGCACATCATCCTTCCAAAAGCCGAGTTCCGTCATCACGTCCTTAAGCAGCTTGATCATATTGTCGGTGTCTGGCTTCGTTGTTTTGTACTCGCCGTTGCCGTGCGCCCCCCTGGGATAGCACCACTTGGTCACCAACTGCAGCGGGCCGGCCAGCGGCTCAACGGGAGCATGCCGGGCAAGGTAGGCTGTTAGCTTCTGGCGGATGTCGGCGAGCTCGGGAGGCTCGTAGAAGATCGGCTTGCCTTTCACGACCCGCGCCTTTTTCTCCTGGTGTGTTTTTGTCGGCGGGATTATCGGCAGGAAGAATTCAAGCATCGTATTCAACGCCCTGCCATTTGCCCGTTTGCGGATTATAGACAACGGCTCCGCTGTTCTTAATGTTATTCCAGATGTAATTTAAAATCTCAGGCTGCTGGACTAACCATTTCATGACTTCGCTATTTCGAATATCGAACTCTTGCCCGGGAATTGAGTGCCTTGTCGGGGGAAGAAAAGTTGCAACTTCCAAAATTTTACTCCTGTTTCTTTTTGGCATTTACGTCCATCCCTTCGGGAAATTTTTATTGTCAAGGAAGGGAAAAGTATGTCGGGGGGCTTCCTACGCCCCCGACTATTTTTTCCCCTTGACCGTGAGGGCGGAAAACGGCAGACATATATTTATAATATATAGGCGCGTTTCCTGATAGGAAAATCTCGATATTTTCCCGACTTTTTCCTGATAGGAAAATCTCGATATTTTTTACTTTCCTGTCAGGAAAATCTCGAAGCGTTACCGAGAATTTCCTGACAGGAAAATCTCGGAGAAACACCGACTTTTTCCTTCCTCACTTCTCCTTTCTGAAAACCGCACCATGCACATCAACGGCAAAATTGCCATGCTCTTTTATGCGGTTTCTTACAGTTTTTTCCGTTACTCCGATGTATTCGGCCATACTTTTTACTGTCGGCTGACCTTCAAACCCGGCCGCCTCGAAAGCTGTTTCGAGGGATGCCCCGCGTTCCTTTTTGCTATCTGCCGGGGTCTTCTTCCTTTTAAAGTTTCTTCTCCATGTCGGTTGATCGGCGTCGGCATCAACATCCTTCAGGACGCCGATTTTATCGACATAGTGCACCGGGTAATCAAACCACAGGTTAACCGGTGCGAACTTCGGAAACTCGCGCAGCGTCCCTTCAATGCGCCAGGCCGTCCGCTGCCGTGCCCGCTGCCGGGCCGGGTAGACGAAGTTATTGACCAGCTCGATGTACCGATCTTGAGTCAGTGATCTCTTGCAATAATCCAGCATGGCCTTCTCGCTGAGGCGATCGTCCTGCGACACATCATCATCCCAGTCGGGATAATTCGCATCCAGGAAGGCTTCGCAGGCCGCGCAGACGGCCTTGTTCTCTTCCTGCTTCGCCAGCGCCTCGGTGATCTCCAACTCGATTAGGTCGAGCAGCGCATCAGGGTCGCGGGCGAATACCCCAGAACCAGAGGCCCGGTCCATCGATCGCTTGCCACCCTGGGCCCCCTTGGAATGGTGATGGCAGTAAATAACCGCGCAGCCGAGCTCGGTGCAGACCTTGTCGAACTGATTGCAGAAATTCGCCATCTGGTCGGCGCTGTTTTCGTCACCGGTGATGATTTTATAAATCGGGTCAATGATGATGGCGATGTAGTTTTTCTTCGCTGCGCGCCGGATCAGCTTGGGCGCCAGTTTATCCATGGGAATAGATTTGCCGCGGAGGTTCCATATATCGATATTGTTGATGTTCTTCGGCTGCCAGCCGAGGGCCTGATAGACGTCCTTGAAACGATGCAGGCAACTGGCCCGGTCCAGCTCCAGATTGACATACAAAACCTTGCCTTGGGAACAGTCCCATGACAGCCACTCACGCCCCTCCGCGATCGCGCAGCAGAGTTCTATGAGCCCGAACGACTTTCCCGCCTTCGACGGCCCGGCCAGAAGCATCTTGTGCCCCTGCCGCAGGATACCGTCTATCAGGGCCGGGGCCAGGTCGGGGAGATTATCCCAGGCTCCCGCCATGTTCTCCGGCTCCGGCAGCTCGTCATTGACGCTCTCGATCCATTCCTTCCACTCCGTGAAGTTGGCTTTGCCGATATTCGTGTCAATGAGCCACTGCTTATTCCCCTGACGGACGACGCCGGGCATGCGCGACAACCTCGACGGGTTCCTGTTCTGGGTATCGATCTCCAGGCCGTTTTTCTTGCAGACGGCGTAAAGATAATCCACCCGTTTACGGTACTCCTCATAGTTGGCCGCATCGATGCGCACAATGGCGTGCAGACTTTTCTTCCCGGAATGGACCAGGCAGGCCACCGGTAGCTCAAGGGCCCGGATAATCTCGTTCTGCTTCTCGATCTCCAGGTGATCGGATTCCACCAGCGCGAACCGGAACTCGGTGACGTTCTCGTTTTTCACGCCCTTGCCGTCCAGAGGATTGAAACGGATCCAGGCGCCGCATTCCGATTTGTAATCGCCGAATACTGCGCCGATATCCCCGTCGCAGATATTCAGCTCCTCGATGAGCTGGCCGGCCGTGCGGTCCCAGTTGCCTTTTGTCGGTAAATATTTTCCTTCCTTCTCCCAGCTGCTGGTGACATAGCCGACATTCTCCGAACTGTCGAAAAGTGTCTCCAGATAGGTGGTAAGGTCTTTGACCGGGTTCCATTTTTCCGGCTCGACGAGTTCGCGGCCCTCGATCCAGTTTTTGTCGACGACTACTCGCTCCGCCTTGTCGGTGCCGATAGTGCCTTCCCATTCGATCTCATAATCATCCCGGACGGCCCTGGGGGCCTCCCAGCCCCCATCCTTGGCCATCTCCACGATTGTCCCCGCGGTGACCGGTGTGCTGGATCCCTGAAACGATCCCCACTTTTTGAAGCATTCGCCGGGCCGGTAGCGGGCGGCGTCCCTTTTGCTCCACGCGTCCCACACACTGGCCGTATAGCCCTCATGCTTGAGCGCCATGCCAACATTCGTCCACTCCTGATAAGAGAGGTTGGCGGGGTCGATATAATCGAGCAGCGGGAGCAGATCCATCTTATCCAATTTCTCTCACCTCGGGGTGGTAGTTTTGGGGGACGATACCCGGCGGGATGTGCCAGCCCTGGGCGGCGATCCGGTCGATCAGTTTTTTCGCGTGCTCGAATTGCCAGGTGCCGACATGCTGGAAGCCGCGGCTCTCCAGGAAGCGAATCTGCTTGGGAGTTGTAAGCCCTTCCATCCGGCGGATGTTGAGCCGGTCTAGGAGTTTCGACGCCTTGCCGGCGTTATCGATCTCGTCAGGGAAGATGCCCAACTTCTCCAGTGTTTTGACCTGGCTTTCACTGGGCGGCCCCATTTCCCATCCAAAACTCGGAACATAGCTCGACAGGTCTTCCGCCTGAATCGACATCTCGAACTGGAGCGGGTCGACGAGCTTGCGTTTACGGGACTTCATTTCCGCCAGTTTCTTGGCCAGGGCTTCCTCCCGGGCCGCCACCACGTCTTCGGTCGCGGCCGTCTCCACCGCTTCGATATCGAGCGGGCAGCCGGCCTCCTCGAGCTTCTCGGTCATCTTCTTGGCGACTTCTTCGTTGGTGGCGATCAGGTGAGCCGGCCGGCACAGTTCATGCCGCTCCGTGTGCCAAAGGAAATCCAACAGCAGCAGTTCTTCCTTCCCGGGGTGGAGGCGGGTGCCGCGGCCGACCATCTGACAGTACAGACTGCGGATCTTCGTCGGCCTGAGGACGATGATGCAGTCCACGCTCGGGCAGTCCCAGCCTTCGGTCAACAGCATAGAGTTGCAGAGCACGTCATACCGACCAGCGTCGAAATCCGCTAACACTTCGGCGCGATCGTCGCTGGTGCCGTTGACCTCGGCAGCCCGAAAGCCGGCCTGGGCGAGAATATCCCTGAACTTTTGACTGGTCTTGATCAGGGGCAGGAAAACGACGGTCTTCCGCCCCTGGCAATATTTTTTCATTTCCTCGGCGATCTGATGGAGATAGGGGTCCAGGGCCGTCCCGAGGTCAGCGGCCTTAAAGTCGCCACTCTGCATACCCACGCCGGTCAGGTCGAGCTTGAGCGGGATGGTCTGCGCTTTGATGGGGCTCAGGTAACCTTCCTTGATAGCCTTGGGCAGCGTGTATTCGTAGGCCAGGCTGTCGAAATACTGGCCGAGGTTGCGCATGTCGCCGCGGTCAGGCGTAGCTGTAACCCCGAGGACGTCGGCCTCGTCGAAGTGCTGCAGAACATTCTGGTAGCTGTCTGAGAGAACATGGTGGGCTTCATCGACAATAACCTTGTCAAAATATTTTTTGTCGAATTGCCGCAGCCGCGTCTCGCGCATAAGGGACTGCACCGAACCGACGACGATCCGGTACCAGCTCCCCAGACAGCTCTGCTCCGCTTTTTCCACCGCGGTAACGAGGCCTGTGGCCTTTTTAATTTTGGCGCTGGCTTGCTTGAGCAGTTCTTCCCGGTGAGCGAGTATAAGCACCCGCTCACCGGTCCTCACGCAGTCCTCGGCCACCTGGGCAAAGACGATTGTTTTCCCCGTGCCCGTCGGGAGGACGAGCAGCGTTTTCCGGTTGCCGGATTCCCACTCCCGAAAAATCGCCGCCTTAGCCTCCCGCTGATACGCCCGGTCCTCCATTAGAACTTACCGTTTTGGAACTTCTTGCTGCCGGCGGGCTGGGCTTCCTCCGCAGGCTCCAGGAAACGCTTGACCTCGTTGAAGGTTTTTCCGTCGTAGACGCGGGGACCGATCTTGGCACGCCCTTTGGAGCCGATGACTTTATTCCAGTCCATCTTCAGCTTTTCGCCGTGCTTCTTCTGGCCGATGCAGTTGAAAAACGCGCTCAGGATGCCCTCGGTCCGGGAATGCAGGAAAAGATTGTGGTTGATTGTCGCGATGCCTTCAGGTACTTTTACCTGCAGTTTCAGTTTTGCCTGATTACAGGCCGGCATCTTCTCGCTGCCATTGAAGCGGGCGCGCTCGAAGCTGATGACCTCGAATTCATACTCGCCCTCGGGCAGCGTAATGAATTCCGGAGATTCTTTCTCGATCTCCGAATCCCAGTCCAGTTCCATCCCTACGTCAGTTCCACCAAATTCGTTGTTGTAAGCCATCGTCGTTTCCTCCTCTAATTTTTATTGAAATGGTATTTGTCTGACATCGACGACCAGAGCCAGTACCTGGTCCCAGGCCCCGACCAGTACACCGTCGATGAAGTCCGGGTCGTAATTTCGCACAGGGGTGTCCTGGGGATAATAGCCCTTCATGGCGACGACCTGTTGAATCTCGGCGACCGTCACGCTGTTTGCTGCCATCAGGTCGGCCAGCGGCTTCGGCAACTCCTGCAGGTTATCCGGCGCCCTGGGACTAACCGCTGCCGTCTTGTTGTCGCCCGCGGGGGGAGTAGTTTTTTCTTGCGTCGGCGGAGATTTTTCCTGCTGAAGCGGCGCCGGTTTTTCCTCCTTGGCCTTCTCCTTCGGCGAGGCTTGCGCTGCCGGAGCAGCGGCGGAGGCTTCCTTCGCGGGCTCGGCGGGGGCCGGCGTTTTAGCTGCGGGGGCGGCCGCAGGCTGGGCAGCTGGTTTCGTTGCTTCGCCAGTTTCATGATTGGGGATGCAGTAAGCGATCTGAGTGAATTCAAACGGGAGCTCCGGTTTCAGGTCGTGCCGATTCTTGGCGTCCCAGCAGGGATGATGGACAGTGTGCATGACACGGGCGCCGCCCTGGGCCTTTTTTTTCTCGTTGATCTCGACGACGTATTGTTTGTAGTTTGCGAAAAGCACCATGTCCGCCCATTCCTTGACAAGCGCCGAAGTTTGCCCGCCGGTCTTGTTGCCCAGCTTTAGCTCGTAGCGGTCGTAGCTGCCGCACTCGTCGGGAAGTTCAAATTTGCGAATCTGCGTGTGGGCCGTTAGCACCACATTAATCCCGGCGTCGATAACGTCCTGGAGGAGGTTGAGGAACTTGCCGATCTCTTCCTTGACGAACACATGGCCCTTACCATAGCCGAAGTCTTCGATCCCTTTCTTGCTATGGATGGCGCAGACATGGGCAACACATAACTGCTCCGCCCAATCCATCGTGTCGATAATCAGCGTCTTGCAGCAGCCAGGCGTAACCTTGACCTCCTGCACCATTGCCAGCAGCATGGTCCAACTGGTGGGCCGTGGCAGCCTGGCTACGTCTATCAGATTCGTGCTGCCCTCAGTGTCGATGAACAGTGGCTCAGGGAACTGCGAAGCGAAAGTCGACTTGCCGATGCCCTCGGGGCCGTATATGACCACCTTCTGCGCCTTCCACACGAACCCGCGGGTAATATTAAGTGCCATCAAAACTTACCCCTTTCCCATGCGCTTTTTTGCTCGGCTCCTTCTTCGGCGTAGCCGTCGCTGATGATGATCGTGGCCTCGTCCTTCGACGTGGTTACCCGGGTGGCGATGACCTGCAGCCCCTCGGCCTCCAGCCAGGCGCCAAATTCCCTCATCGTGTCGGCATCCATCTGCTCGAGCTTGTCCATCAGGACGAAACCGCAATTCGGGTTCAGCCGGCGGACAATAGCCGCCGCGACCTTCAGCTGATCAGAACCGCTCATGTTGTCCCAAGCATACTTGCGATAGAGCAGTTCCCCATTTTCCACCGTAAGTTCCGGCAGCGGGAGGTTGGCGCCGTTCAGCAGATCGGTGATCTCCTGGCGGACCTGGTTGATTTCGCCGGTCAAAATGTCGTACTGTGCGGAGTAGTCGTCCGCGTCTAGCACGGCCTTTTCCCGGTCCATGTTGGCGCGCACCTTGGCATTGATGGCTTCGATGTTGGCCAGGTTCTCCTCGAGCTCGGCCGTGCTTTCGTCGATCAGGTCTTCGGCCGACTTGTTGGCGGTGGCCAGGTCGCCCATGGCAGCCTGATAGGAGACGGTAGCCTGGGCCAATTCTTCCGTCAGCCGGTCCACTTTCGCCTTTAGGAAATCAACGTTTCTCGCGATCTCCGCAGCATGCTGGCGCTTGCGGGCGTTCTCCCCGTTCCTGGCCAGGATATCCTGCTGCTGGGTAATCAGCGCAGTCGCGCTCACCGGCGCGGCCGGTGCATCGGGATAATGAGGGAGTTCAGCGGCATGAGCCTTTTTCTGGTCGGCGATGCGGCCGATCTCGGTCCGGCGGTTGAATAGCTGATCCCGTTTCGTCTCCAGCGCTTTCAATTGATCCTCGACGCCGATGATCCGCAGGAGGGTGGCGGCCTTTTCCTTACTGGTGGCCGCCATGAACCGGGGCAGATCAAGCGCCAATTGCTCGACGAATTCATTCAGCAACTGCTGGCCGCCCTTGTTGCCCTGGGGGTCGGTTACCTTGAGGGTGCTGTTTTTGCCGGAGCGTTCAACGACCAGGCCATTGCTCAATGTGACCT
>JAVKTQ010000031.1 GCA_031460455.1 Sporomusaceae bacterium | reverse complement strand
TCGATACGGGAAAATGTATCGGCTGCGGCATATGCACGAAAGTGTGTCCGTCGTTGGCTATTACGCTAAAGGACAGGAAAGCGGCCGTCAAGCTGGAGGACTGCCGGGGATGTGGCGGCTGCAACCAACGGTGTCCGGTATTCGCCATCTCCATGGAGAAACTGGAAAATCCGTATACGGTAACAGTCGACATCAGCGATCTTCCTTATGAGAAGATTGCCGAGCTGTGCGTAAAAGCCAAGCTCAATCCTGAACAGATTATTTGCTACTGCACCGCTACACGGGCGGAAGAAGTAGCCGGTGCAATCATCAAAGGAGCGAAAAGCCCCGAAGACATATCCCGTATGACCGGCATCCGCATGGGCTGCAAGGTCGAGTGCATTCAGCCCATCTTGCGGCTTCTCCAGGCGGCAGGCATCACCCCCGAAAAGCCGCCCGGCTGGCAGTGGTACGGCCTGACGCCCACCGTATTCGACATTCCTGACGAGATCAAGCAGAAATATAACAGCCGCGGTTTCTATTTCGACGAAGACATCAAACTGTTCGACGAAGTGGTAAAAGCCAAAAAGGAAAGGGGGAACTCCTGATGAAACGCCCGGCTATCACCCCGATGGCGCCGCGGGCGTCCCAATACGGAATTGCTCCGGAGCTTGTAACCAAACGCATGGCCGAATATCCGGAAATGACCTCCCTGCTGATCAAGGACCTGTTCGCCGATACTCCGGCGGTATTGTATCCCGGTGAAGGCGGCCTCGGCGCGGTGCGGCAGGCCGCCGAAGCCGCGCTGGCCAAGGTCGACATGTCGATGATCAAATCAGGCCAGTCGGTGAACGTGCTTGCTTCTCACCACGGCTTCACCCTCTTGGGCGGCGAGCCCTACGCCGAATTGCTGCGCACCGTGCGCGACATTATCGCCGAGCGCACCGGCACCCAGGATATCCGTCTTAGGGCCGGGGTCGGACTGCGCTTTCGCGAAACCGAGGAATACATTAAACGGTACAAGCTCGACGAACATTATAAAGGCAAGGCCCGCGGCATCGCTCCCATCGACGAAGGGTTAGCAATCCAGACCGAGATTGGCACTCTCTACGGTATAAAGGCGGTCTACGATGCCGACTGGATTGTCCACGTCCACAACAGCGACGTGCGCGAAGTCCACTTCCACCGTCAGGTCGACCGAGCCGTCAAGCCTTTCGGAATGTCCTATGCCAGAATCGAGACCCGCTCGACTTACCACTGGAACATGGGCCCGCGGGGCGCTAATTTCACCGCTCGGGCAATCTTTGAATCGGAATTTGTCAAGAGTAAATTCGCCTTCGCGTCCTTCCTCAACATGTCGCCAAGCGGCGTCGTCGGCGTTAGTGCCGAGAACGATCTCTACGTCCTTAACGACCAACTGACCGTCGAGGGCCTAAAGTACTACGGCAAGATCATGACCCTCCTGGGTGAAATCGACGAATGCATCGTCGGCCTGGACTTCCCCTGTCCCGTCCCCTATGTCTTTGCAGCCGGCGTCATTTACGCCAACTTCGCCGGCGCCAACGAAGACCTCTTCGACCTCGACAAACCGCTTGCCCCTTATACCTGGTACACGGAAGCATTCTACGGCAAGGATGGCAAACCGCTCATCGACGGCATCGCCCCCATGAATCCGGCCATAAAAATGGTAGTCCATAACTACGCCTGGGGCGGCTACCCAAGCGCCTTCTTCTCCGAGCACATACCGACCGTTGTCGTCGGCCAGGCACAGGCCGACCTGATAAGCACCGACCCCCAGAACCTCCAGTACATGAAACACGCGGTCATAGCCGAACATCTGGACGGGGCGATGCATTTCGCATACAAAACCGCCAAGATTGATAAAGTAATCATCTTTGACGGCGCCATGGGTGGTATCAATGTATCCGATACTCTGGCAGATTTGTTGATAGCCAAGGCGCCGGCGGTATCTGCGAAGGTGGACAAGGAACTACTGCCCAAATGGCTCAAGCAGCGGGGCGTCATCAATTTATAATCCCACACGACAGCAACAGGAGGCGGCAAAAATGCAACAAGCGGCCCATACACAACAGGATATCCGCGATTTAATTTTCGCATCGATAAGCGACAGGCCGTATAATGCATATATCACCACCGAGCGCGCCGGCATCGTCACCGGTTTGGCGCGGCTTGCCGACCAGCTTTCCGCTCTTGGCGTTGCCGTTGAGATTATGATTACCGACGGCGATAAGGTGCCTACCGATGCGATTGTGGCCAAACTCACCGGGACCCCCAAGCAGCTTGCCATGGCCGAAGAAGTGGCCATCGGTCTCCTGGCCAAACCGTCAGGCATCGCTACCGCCGCCCGCCGGGCGGTCGAGCTGGCCGGGCCGGAGCTCAAAATCGTTTGCGGTGCGTGGAAAAAGATGCCTCCGGAAATCAAATGGATCGTAAGGGAAGCGGTGGCAGCCGGACAGGCCTCATTCCGCATCGTCGACGGACCCTTTTTATACCTCGACAAAAACTTTGTCCACATGCTTGGGGGGGTGGAAACGACCCTGGCCACGGTGGCGTCCCTGGATGACAAAAGTAAATGCATCCAGTTGAAGGGGCGCTCTGCCCCAATAGTCTCTGAGGCTCTTGCAGCGGCTCGCGGCGGCGCCGATATCCTTATGATCGACACCGGCAGCCTGGCCGACGTCGCGGCCGTCAATAACGCGCTTGCCGGCGCCGGGCTCCGCGAGAAGGTTAAGGTAGCTTTTGCACAGGGCATCCGCCTGGAAGATATCCCGACCCTCAGAAGCAAAGGCATCGATATCCTCGACATTGGCGGCAGCATCATCGATGCGCCGCTCCTCGACATGAGGCTCGATGTCCGGGAGGAGGCTGCCCCGTGCAGATAAACCTCCTTGAGAAAACAGAGCTCAAGATATACGGGCTGGAGCTACGGGCTGCCAATCTCACAGCAGTGGCGGCGGCCGTAGCGGAGGTGCTGGCCCTCCCGGCCGACAGGGTGCTGGTGGTCGACGTCCGTGACGACCATATATGCCTCGATCTTCTTACCGAAACTATCGATATCAGGCAGGTCGCCGGGAAGGAAAAAGCATTGCTCGCCGCTGTCGGCGGGATCGAGGGAATAAAAATAACCGACGCAGCCTATGTCGATTCGGCCGGCATCCTCGGGATTATCAGCGGCGCGGAGGAAGACGCTACGGCTGTAGTCACCCGCGCGGAGGCAATGAGCAGCGAAATTGAGCGGAACGTACTCGGACGGGCAATGGTTTTTGCCACTGGCTTCGAGGTGGCAAAAGGGATGATCGAAGATACCAACAGCCCCTTTTTGCTCCGCATGCTCGTCGAGCAAGGCTACCGGGCGGAATTCGGCGGCACGCTGGAAGATGACGCCACCGTCATCGCCCACCATCTGCGGGATACTGCCGAGCGGGGCTATGGCTTGGTAATCACTACCGGCGGCGTTGGCGCCGAGGACAAGGATTTTAGCGTCGAGGCGCTGACCAGGGTGGATCCGGAGGCGACAACGCCGTGGACCGTCAAATTTCAGGCCGGCACGGGGCGCCATGTCAAGGACGGCGTGCGTATCGGCGTCGGCGGCTACGGGCTCACCACCTTCGTAAGCCTGCCGGGACCCCACGACGAGGTGGCGGCGGCGGCTGCCGCCCTGCGCCGGCACTGTACCGCCGGCTCAGTCGACCGGAAGGCTCTTGCGACCGATATTGCCGAAATCCTGCGGGAAAAACTGCGCCACAAACAATGGCATCATTGATAACGGAGGGATAACATGGACGACAAAACTATTCTCCAGCTTGCCCGGGAACTGTATGCGGCTGAAAGCGGCCACGCCCCGATCGCGGCGCTTACCGACCGCCACCCTGGCATCTCCAACGATGAAGCATACCAAGTACAGCTGGCGGGCATGCGTCTACGGATGGCGGAAGGACATGTAATCGTCGGTAAAAAGATCGGGCTTACCAGTAAAGCGATGCAGAGCGCCCTCGGAGTATTCGAGCCTGACTATGGGTACATCACTGACCGGATGATGGCGCTGGAGGGAGAGCCTTTATCGCTCAGCGAGCTGATCGCACCCAAAGTCGAAGCGGAAATCGCCTTTGTTCTCAAGGAAGACCTCGTCGGCCCCGGCATAACTGTGGCTAAGGTTTTGCAGGCGACCGCCGGAATAATGCCGGCGCTGGAGATAATCGACACCCGTATTAAAGACTGGAAGATTAAGATCCAGGATACGATCGCCGACGGCGCGTCCATTGGCAAGGTCATCGTCAGTGGGAGGCTTGTTCCGGTCGAAGAGTGCGACATGCGGCTAATGGGCTTGGTGCTTGAAAAGAACGGCGAAACAGTGGCCACGGCTGCCGGCGCCGCCGTCCTCGGGCACCCAGCCAACGCAGTTGCCTGGCTGGCCAATAAGCTTGCCGCCTATGGTATTACTCTAAAGGCGGGAGAAATAATCATGTCCGGGTCGCTCACCGCGGCCTGCCCGGTTGCGGCAGGAGACAGCATGCGGGCGTCCTTCGACCGGCTGGGAGTGGTCGGAGCGCGGTTCGTCAAATAAGGTGCGGAGGTGGATGAAGTGGACGGAAAACTACGCGCGGCAATAATCGGACCAGGAAACATCGGCATTGACCTGATGAAAAAGATTTTCCGCAGCCGTAATATAGAATTGGCGCTAATGGCAGGCATAATTGCCGATACGCCTGGCATGAATATGGCTAAGGAGCAAGGTATCGACGTTACCGCCGACGGCATCGACGGGCTGCTCGCCTTTCATGCCACAAATAAAATAGACATTGCTTTCGATGCGACCGGGGCCCGCCCTCATCTGGCTCATGCGCCCAAACTCAAGCAGGCGGGCATTTTCGCCATCGACCTCACGCCGGCGGCGGTAGGCCCCTACATAGTGCCCGCGGTGGGCATGGATCAACAGCTAATGGCCGAGCCGAATGTAAATATGGTTACCTGCGGCGGCCAGGCAACGGTGCCGATTGTGTACGCGATAAACCAAGCGGCTCCGGTTGAATACGCCGAGATCGTGTCGACCATCAGCAGCCGCAGCGCCGGTCCTGGTACACGGCAAAACATCGACGAATTCACCCAGACAACCCGCAATGCCCTCGTCAAAGTAGGCGGCGCCGGCGACGCCAAGGCCATCATCATCCTCAACCCGGCCGAGCCGCCGATACTGATGCGCAACACCATCTACGCCAAATGCGACACGGCGCGCATCGAGGCAATCAAAAAGTCGGTCGACGAAATGGTCCGTAAACTGCAGCAGTACGTGCCCGGCTATAGGCTTAAAGTTCCCCCCTACGCCGACGGCGAGCGGGTGGTGGCGATGATCGAAGTCGAAGGCGCCGGCGACTATCTGCCAAAATACTCGGGCAACCTCGACATCATCACCGCGGCGGCGGTGGCGGTGGCCGAACGATACGCCGACCTGAAGCAGGGAGGGGCAAGATGATGAAACCGATACGGATAATCGACGCTACCCTGCGGGACGGCATGCACGCCGTCAGTCACCAGCTGACCCCCGCCCAGATGGCGCAAATCGCTGCCGGACTGGACGCAGCAGGGGTCGGTACTCTCGAAGTAGGCCACGGGGACGGCCTGGGCGGCTCATCCATGCAGTACGGCTTCGCCCGCGCCAGTGACAAGGAATACCTGGCGGCCGTAAGCAAAGCAGTGAAAAATGCTAGGCTGGACGTGCTGCTTATCCCTGGCATAGGTACGATCGAGCATCTTGAAGAAGCGATGGAATACGGGGTTAGCACTGTCCGGGTGGCCACCCACGTCACCGAGGCCGATGTCGGCGAACAGCACATCGGCTTTGCCAAGAAGCATGGCCTTGAAGCCGTCGGCTTTCTGATGATGGCCCATATGGCGTCGCCCGAAAAAGTGGCCGAGCAGGCCAAACTCTTTGAAAGTTACGGCGCTGACATGATATATGTCACCGACTCTGCCGGGGCGATGGTTCCCGGTGACGTAGCCGAGCGCATCCTCGCCGTCAAGGCGGCGGTTAAACTGCCGGTCGGCTTCCACGCTCACAATAACCTCGGACTTGCCATCGGCAATACCTTAGCAGCCATCGATGCAGGCGCGGAGTCCGTTGATGCTTGCCTGCGCGGTCTTGGCGCCGGGGCGGGCAACGCCCAACTGGAGGTGCTGACGGCCGTGCTCAACAAAATGGGCCGGACGACAGGCATCGATCTTTACAAGGCTATGGACATCGGCGAAGTGCTCGACGGTATCATGCATCGGCCGCAGATCATCTCGAATGAAGCACTGGCCATCGGCTACGCCGGTGCCTACGGCAGCTTCATGCTACACGCCCGTCGGGCTGCCGAAAAATTTAGCGTCGACGCCCGGGACATCCTTATCGAAATGGGGCGCCGCAAAACAGTCGGTGGTCAGGAAGATATCATTATCGACGTCGCCATTGAATTGGCAAAAGCGAAACAGGTATAATCCCGCGAGGTGAGAACATGACGGCGGTGTTTCCGCATCGGATCGAAAAGGCCCAGCGGATGATGGCCGACCAAGGCCTCGACATCCTCTTCGTCAACAACCGCGAGAACCTCATCTATTTCACCGGGCTCACCCAGATCGAGTGCCTGGCCGTAATCATACCCCGTGAGGGCGAGGCCTGCGCTGTAACTATTGCGCTGGACGCCGATTATGTCCGCCGGCAATCCGGTCTCGCTACCTTCGGATACCAGTTCCCGCGCGAATCGCTGGCTGTCAAGTGCATAGAAAAAATACGGCAATTCGGTTATAGCGCGCCACGCATCGGATTCGAGCGCTACTTCGTCGCCTTCGGGGTGTTTGATGCTTTCCGCCAGGCCTTTGTCCAGGACAACTTTATCAACGCGGGCGATCTGTTCTACAGGCTCCGCGCTATCAAAGACGAGGATGAGGTTGCCCTCATGCGCGAGGCCGGCCGCATCGTGGCTGCCGGCATGGCTGCCGCTGCTCAGGCGGTGCGGCCGGGCGTCCGTGAATGCGAGGTGCTCGCAGAAGCCGAGTACGCCATGCTCAAAGCCGGCTCCGACGGCTCGCCCTTCAGGCCGCAGGTGGTATCAGGCGAACGGATCCTTCTCACTCATCCCTGCGCGTCGGTCAAGGCAATAGCCGGCGGAGAAATCGTCGTTATCCACCTCGGCGCCACCTGCCGGGGCTACTGCGCCAAGATGTGCAGGACTGTCGCGGTTGGTGAGGTGGCGGCCGGCAGGGTGGCGGTATACGACCTGCTCCTCGAGGCCCAGGAGGCGGCCATCCGGGCGCTTCGCCCCGGGGCAACCGCCGCCGAAGTCGACAGTGCCGCGCGGCAGGTCGTTGCCGCCGGCGGATGGGAAAATCACTATCTAGATTACGCCGGCTACGGCGTCGGACTGAGGCAGTCGGAATTCTATCCTATCATCGGCAAGGGGCGGAGCGAGATGATAGAGGCTGGCATGGTCGTAGACCTGCTGCTGCCGACCATCTATAGGCCGGACATCGGCGGACCCCGGATTACCGATTGCATATATGTCGGCGAGCGGACCAACGAGATTCTTACCGAATACCCGCGACAGCTTATCTGGAAAGCTACCCAAGTAACAGGCTCAGGAGGGTGAAACCTATGGGTATCAAGTCGCTGCGCGACTGGCTTGAAGTACTAAAGGGCGACGACTTGCTCAAGACGGTAAGCCGCGAAGTAAGCCCCAAGTACGAGCTTGCCGGCCTCGGGAAAAAAGCCGACGGCAAGTACGCGCTGATGTTCAATAATGTTGCCGGCTCCGCAACTCCCGTCGTAACCGGCCTCGCCAGCACCCGCGCCATGTTCGCGGCCGCGCTCGGCGTACCGACTGACAACCTGGTGTCCACGGTGGCCGCTGCCCAGGCCGCGCCCAGGGACTGTGTCGTAATCGATAAAAACCAGGCGCCGGTAAAAGAAATTATCGAGCTGTCCGTCGACCTCGGCAAACTACCAATCCCCGTTCACCACGAAAAAGACGGCGGACCATATATAACAGCCGGCGTGCTGATATCCAAGGACCCCGCAACCGGGGCTGGCAACCTCTCCATTCACCGGCTCCACGTCCTCGGCCCCAACCGTCTCGGGATACTTATCCTGCCCCGCCACCTGTCGCACTTTCACCGGGCGGCAGAAGCGAAAGGCAAGCCACTGGATGTGGCGATCGCCATCGGGGTCGACCCCATCCTACTTCTGGCTTCACAGGCCATAGCCCCGCTTGGTTATGACGAATACACTCTCGCCAGCGCCCTCTACGACCAGCCGCTTGAGCTAGTCAAAGGCGAAACCGTGGATTTGAACGTCCCGGCGCATGCTGAAATTGTGCTTGAAGGGCGCTTATTGCCGGATATCCGTGAAGTCGAAGGGCCGTTCGGCGAATATCCCAAATACTACGGGCCGGCATCCCCCAAGCCTGTTATCGAGCTGACGGCCGTGACCACTCGCAGGAAGCCGATATATCACACCATCGTACCGGCAACCATGGAACACTTGCTCCTGGGCGCCATCCCCCGCGAAGGCGGAATGCTGCAGGTAATCAAAGGCGCAGTGCCCAACGCGCTGGCCGTCCACCTCACCCCCGGCGGTACTTGTCGCTACCATGCCGTTATCGCAATAGATAAGCAGAACGAGGGCGAAGCCAAAAACGCCATGTTCGCCGCTTTTGCCAGTAGCCAGGAAGTTAAGCGTGTAGTTGTAGTCGACAAAGATGTCGATATCTTCGACCCGGTTGACGTCGAGTGGGCGATAGCCACCCGCTTCCAGGCCGGCCGCGACCTTGTTGTCGTCAATGACGCCCTCGGCAACAAACTAGACCCTTCGAGCAACGACGGCCTCAGCGACAAAATGGGCATTGACGCAACTGTGCCCTTGGGATCCGACCCCTTCCGGTTCGAGAAGATCCGCATTCCCGGGGAAAAGCTTCTCGACCTGGCAGCTTACATAGATAAGCCGTAGCGGAGGATTAACACGTGCGCATTATTGTAGGCATATCCGGGGCGAGTGGCGCTGTTTACGGCTGGGAGCTACTGAAGTTTCTCGGCCGGGAAGGCCACGAGATTCACGGAGTCGTCACGGATAACGGTTGGAAAGTGCTCGAGCACGAGTGCGGAGTTACGAAAAAAGATATTGAGAACAGTGTTACCCGGCTGCACGCTTTCAATAACCTCGGCGCCGCAATCGCGAGCGGCTCGTTCAAAACGGACGCCATGGTCGTCGCCCCTTGCTCCATGCGCACCGTGGCCGCCGTTGCCAACGGACTGGCCGACAACCTGCTTTGCCGTGCCGCCGATGTCGTCATCAAGGAAAGACGCCGCCTGGTGCTCGTCCCGCGGGAAACTCCGCTGAGTTCAATCCATCTTGGGAATATGCTGACTTTGTCTAACCTTGGAGTGACGATTATGCCGGCCAGCCCGGGCTTCTACCACCGACCGGAAACAATCGACGGACTTGTGAAGATCATGGTGGGAAGGATAGCTGACGCGCTAGGAATCGATAACCAGCTTTTCCTAAGATGGTCAGG
>JAVKTQ010000030.1 GCA_031460455.1 Sporomusaceae bacterium | reverse complement strand
AGGTCACATTGAGCAATGGCCTGGTCGTTGAACGCTCCGGCAAAAACAGCACCCTCAAGGTAACCGACCCCCAGGGCAACAAGGGCGGCCAGCAGCTGCTGAATGAATTTGTCGAGCAGCTGGCACTCGATCTACCTCGGTTCATGGCGGCCACCAGCAAGGAAAAGGCCGCCACTCTCCTGCGGATTATCGGCGTCGAAGACCAGTTGAAAGCGCTGGAGACGAAAAGGGATCAGCTGTTCAACCGCCGGACCGAGATTGGCCGCATCGCCGATCAGAAAAAGGCTCATGTCGCTGAACTCCCCCATTATCCCGATGCTCCCGCGGAGCCGGTCAGTGCTGCGGAACTGATCAGGCGACAGCAGGACATCCTGGCCAGGAACGGGGAGAACGCCCGCAAGCGCCAGCATGCGGCGGAGATCGCGAGAAACGTCGATTTCTTAAAGGCGAAAGTGGACCGGCTGACGGAAGAATTGGCCCAGGCTACCGCCTCCTATCAGGCCGCCTTGGGCGACCTGGCCACCGCCAACAAGTCGGCCGAGGACCTGATCGACGAGAGCACGGCTGAGCTCGAGGATAATCTGGCCAACATCGAAGCCATCAATGCCAAAGTCCGCGCCAACATGGACCGGGAAAAGGCCGTACTCGACGCGGACGACTACTCCGGGCAATACGACGCTTTGACCGCCGAAATCAACCAGGTCCGCCAGGAAATCACCGAGTTGCTGAACGGCGCTAACCTCCCTCTGCCGGAGCTCACCGTGGAAAACGGGGAACTGCTCTATCGCAAGTACGCCTGGGACAATATGAGCGGTTCGGACCAGTTGAAGGTTGCGGCGGCCATTGTCCGCCGGCTGAACCCGAATTGCGGCTTCGTCTTGATGGACAAGCTCGAGCAGATGGACGCCGACACGATGAGGGAATTCGGGGGCTGGCTGGAGGCCGAGGGGCTGCAGGTCATCGCCACCCGGGTAACCACATCGAAGGACGAGGCCACGATCATCATAAGCGACGGCTACGCCGAAGAAGGAGCCGAGCAAAAAAGCACATGGGAAAGGGGGAAATTCTAATGGCACTCAACATTACCCGCGGGTTCGTGTGGAAGGCGCAGAAGGTGGTCGTATACGGCCCTGAGGGCATTGGCAAGTCGACGTTCGCTTCGCAGTTCCCCGAACCGCTGTTCATCGATACTGAGGGCAGCACGAATCTCCTAGACGTTGCCAGGTTGCCGCGGCCCACCAGCTGGACTATGCTGCTGGCTATGGTGCAGGAGGTCAAGGCCACGTCTGGCTGCTGCAAAACGCTGATCATCGACACGATGGACTGGGCCGAGCAGTTATGTGTTGCCCATGTCTGCGCCATCCATGGCAAGAAGGGGATCGAGGATTTCGGATATGGTAAGGGCCACGTATTCGTCAAGGAAGAGATCGGCAAGTTCCTCAACCTCCTCCAGGACGTTATCGACGCCGGGATTAATGTTGTCCTGACGGCCCACACGCAGATCCGCAAGTTTGAACTCCCCGACGAGTGCGGCAGCTACGACCGCTATGAGCTAAAGCTGGGCAACAAGACCGGCGGGCAGACCTCGGCGCTGGTCAAGGAATGGGCAGACATGGTGTTATTCGCCAACTATAAACAGTTCGTCGTCGAGATCGACAACAAAAAGAAGGTTCGGGGCGGCGCCCGGGTTATGCACACTGTGCATCACTCCTGCTGGGACGCCAAGAACCGGCACGACCTAAAACCGGAGCTCCCGTTTGAATTCGCCCAAATCGCTTATTGCGTTCCCAATCATGAGGTTGGCGAAGCAGCGAAACCAGCTGCCCAGCCTGCGGCCGCCCCCGCGGCTAAAACCCCGGCCCCCGCCGAGCCCCCGAAGGACACCCCCGCCGCAGCGCCGGCTGAACAGGCCCCGCCGAAGGAGAAAGCCAAGGAGGAAAAACCGGCGCCGCCTCCGCAGGAAAAATCTCCGCCGACGCAAGAAAAAACTACTCCCCCCGCGGGCGACAACAAGACGGCAGCGGTTAGTCCCAGGGCGCCGGATAACCTGCAGGAGTTGCCGAAGCCGCTGGCCGACCTGATGGCAGCAAACAGCGTGACGGTCGCCGAGATTCAACAGGTCGTCGCCATGAAGGGCTATTATCCCCAGGACACCCCTGTGCGAAATTACGACCCGGACTTCATCGACGGTGTGCTGGTCGGGGCCTGGGACCAGGTGCTGGCTCTGGTCGTTGATGTCAGGCAAATACCATTCCAATAAAAAATTAGGAGGAAACGACAATGGCTTACAATAACGAATTTGGTGGAACTGACGTGGGAGTGGAACTGGATTGGGAGTCGGAGATCGAGAAAGAGTCTCCGGAATACATTACGCTGCCCGAGGGTGAGTATGAATTCGAGGTCATCAGCTTTGAGCGCGCCCGGTATTCCGGCGGCGACAAACTGCCGGCTTGCAACCAGGCGAAGCTGAAACTTCAGGTGACGGTGTCGGATGGCGTCGCGACGATTAACCACAACCTGTTCCTTCACTCCCGGACCGAGGGCATCCTGAGCGCGTTCTTCAACTGCATCGGCCAGAAGAAGCACGGCGAAAAGCTGAAGATGGACTGGAATAAAGTCATCGGTTCCAAAGGGCGCGCCAAGATTGGCACCCGCGTCTACGAAGGAAAAACCTTAAATGAGGTCAAGAAATTCCTGGAGCCTGCGGAAGAGGCCCAGCCGGCCGGCAGCAAGAAGTTCCAAACCGGTAAATTCTAATGGAAGACCGGGCGTATCAGCGGGACGCGAAGGCAGCGATTTTTCGGGAGTGGGAATCCGGCAACCGGAAAACGCTGCTCGTCCTCCCGACGGGCACGGGAAAAACCATCGTCTTCGCCAAGGTGGCCGAGGACTGCGTTAGGGCTGGTGAGCGGGTGCTGATACTCGCTCACCGGGCCGAGCTCCTGGACCAGGCCGCCGATAAGATCAAGAAGACCACAGGCCTCGTCACGGCGGTGGAAAAAGCAGATCAAAGCTGTCTAGGCAGCTGGTACCGTGTCGTTGTCGGTTCGGTGCAGTCCCTCATGCGGGAGTCCCGGCTGCGGCAGTTTGACAAAAAATATTTTGACAAAGTTATCGTCGACGAAGCCCACCACGCTCTCTCAGACAGCTACCAGAATGTTCTGCAGCACTTTGAGGAGGCCGACGTCCTCGGCGTTACAGCCACCCCGGACCGCGGCGACATGCGCAACCTTGGCCAGTATTTTGACAGCCTGGCCTACGAATACACGCTCCCCAAGGCCATCAAGGAAGGCTACCTGAGCCCGATCAAGGCGCAGACCATCCCCTTGAAACTCGACTTGACCGGCGTGGGCATGCAGAGCGGCGATTTTAAGGCCGCCGACCTCGGGACGGCCCTGGACCCCTACCTCCACCAGATCGCCGAGGAAATGAAAAAGTATTGCCAGGGGCGAAAGACCGTCGTATTTCTGCCCCTGATTAAGACCAGCCAGAAGTTCAGAGATATTCTCACCCAGGCCGGCTTCCGGGCCGCCGAGGTCAACGGGACAAGCGATGACCGGGCCGAGGTGCTGGCGGATTTCGACGCTGGCCGGTATGACGTGCTCTGCAATTCGATGCTGCTCACCGAGGGCTGGGACTGCCCGAGCGTGGACTGCATCATCGTCCTCAGGCCGACGAAGATCCGCAGCCTGTACTGTCAGATGGTTGGCCGCGGCACCCGACTCCACCCCGGGAAGGAAGAGCTCCTGCTGCTGGATTTCCTCTGGCACACGGAGCGCCACGAGCTCTGCCGGCCGGCCCACCTGATCGCCACCAACGAGGAAGTCGCTAAGAAGATGACCGAGAAGCTCGAGGAAGCTGGCTGCCCGCTCGACATCGTGGCAGTGGAGACGGCCGCGGCCGAAGATGTGGTGGCGGCCAGGGAAGAAGCCTTGGCCAAGAAGCTGGCGGAAATGAAATCCCGCAAGCGCAAGCTCGTCGACCCGCTTCAGTTCGAGATGTCGATTCAAGCGGAAGACCTGTCGAGCTATGTGCCGAGCTTCGGTTGGGAAATGGGGCCACCCAGTGAAAGCCAGGTCAAAACGCTGGAGAAGTTGGGCATCTTCCCCGACGAGATCGATAACGCCGGCAAGGCATCGAAGCTCCTGGACCGGCTCAATATCCGGCGGATGGAAGGGCTTACGACTCCCAAGCAGATCCGCTTCCTGGAGAGCCGCGGCTTCCAGCATGTCGGTGCCTGGCAGTTTGAGCACGCGAAAAAACTGATTGACCGGATCGCCGCCCAGGGCTGGCACATCCCGCCGGGTATCGTTCCCCAAAACTACCACCCTGAGGTGAGAGACATTGGATAAGATGGATCTGTTCCCGCTGCTCGACTATATCGACCCCGCCAACCTCTCTTATCAGGAGTGGGTTAATGTGGGCATGGCTCTCAAAGAAGAAGGCTATACGGCCAGTGTGTGGGACGCATGGAGCAAACGGGACGCCACCCGCTACCGGCCCGGGGAGTGTTTTAAAAAATGGGGATCGTTTCAGGGATCTAGCACTCCGGTCACCGCGGGGACTATCGTGGAGATGGCCAAGGATGGGGGTTGGGAGGCCCCCAGGGCCGTCCGGGATGATTATGAGATCGAATGGGAAGGCACTATCGGTACCGACAAGGCGGAGCGAGTTATCATCGACAAAAACTGGATTGAGGGCCGCGAACTCGTCGAGCCGGAGAACTGGAACCCGGTGAAAGACCTTACCACTTACCTGGAGACGCTTTTCGACAGTTCGGAGAATGTCGGCTATGTCACCAGCAGCTGGGAGAAGGACGGGAAATATTTACCCACGAAGGGCAACTGGGACCGCACGGCCGGCCAGCTCATCGAGGAGCTGAATATCTGCGACGGGGATATCGGCGCGGTCTTCGGTGATTACAAGTCGGAATGCGGCGCCTGGATCCGCTTCAACCCTCTGGACGGCAAGGGCGTTAAAAACGAGAACGTCACCGAGTTCCGGTTCGCGCTGGTGGAATCCGATCACCTGGAGCTTGAAAAGCAAAACGAGATCATTCGCGCCCTGGAGCTGCCGGTGGCCTGCCTGGTCCACTCCGGGAAAAAGAGCCTGCATGCCATCGTGCGCATCGATGCAGCTGACTACGAAGAATACCGTAAGCGCGTGGATTACCTTTATGCCGTCTGCAAGAAGAACGGGCTGGAGATCGACACCCAGAACCGGAACCCGTCGAGGTTGTCGCGCATGCCCGGCGTTATCCGCCAGGGGAATAAGCAATGGCTCATCGACACGAATATCGGCAAAGCAAACTTCACTGAATGGAAGGAATGGATCGAAAGCGTCAACGATGATCTGCCGGAGCCGGAGAACATGGCGGGGGCCTGGGATAATCTCCCCGACCTGGCGCCGACCCTGATAGACGGTATCCTGCGACAGGGGCATAAGATGCTTATGGCCGGGCCGTCGAAGGCGGGGAAGTCGTTCGGGCTCATAGAACTTTGCTGCGCGATCGCGGAGGGGCGGAAGTGGCTGTCATGGGACTGTTCCCAAGGCAAGATCCTGTATGTCAATCTGGAGCTTGACCGGGCCAGCTGCCTGCACCGTTTCAAGGACGTCTATCAGGCCCTCGGCTGGCAGCCGAAAAACATCAACAATATCGACATATGGAATCTCCGCGGCAAGTCTATTCCCATGGATAAGCTGGCGCCCAAGCTGATCAGGCGCGCCGCGAAGAAAAACTACATCGCCATCATCATTGACCCGATCTATAAGATCATCACCGGTGACGAAAACAGTGCCGACCAGATGGCGAATTTCTGCAATCAGTTCGATAAGGTTTGCACCGAACTCGGCTGCGCGGTGATTTACTGCCACCATCATTCTAAGGGCGCCCAGGGCGGCAAGCGGTCGATGGACCGGGCGTCCGGGTCGGGTGTGTTCGCCCGCGACCCCGACGCGCTGCTCGACCTGATTGAGCTTGATATCACCGAGGCGCTGGCGAAGCAGGAAGAAAATAAATCCGTCTGTGCGGCCTGTGAGGCCTTCCTGGATGCGAATTATCCCGACTGGGATGATGATGTGTCACAGGACGACCGGCTCAGCGAGAGAGCCATGCTGGATTATTGCAAGCGGGTCGTATCGCAGGAGAAGTACATCGAGCTGGTTAATAACTTCGTTTTCCCGGCCCGGCAGCGGGCACGGCAGCGGACGGCCTGGCGCATTGAGGGGACGCTGCGCGAGTTTCCGAAGTTCGCGCCGGTGAACCTGTGGTTTGATTACCCGGTGCACTATGTCGATAAAATCGGCGTCCTGAAGGATGTTGATGCCGACGCCGATCAGCCGCCCTGGAGGAAGAACTTTAAAAGAAAGAAATCCCCGGCAGATAGCAAAAAGGAACGCGGGGCATCCCTTGAGACGGCCTTCGAGGCGGCCGGGTTTGAAGGTCAGCCGACAGTAAAAAGTATGGCCGAATACATCGGCGTAACGGAAAAAACTGTAAGAAACCGCATAAAAGAGCACGGCAATTTTGCCGTTGATGTGCATGGTGCGGTTTTCAGAAAGGAGAAATAAGGAAGGAAAAAGTCGGTGTTTCTCCGAGATTTTCCTGACAGGAAATTCTCGGTAACGTTTCGATATTTTCCTGACAGGAAAGTAAAAAACATCGAGATTTTCCTATCAGGAAAAAGTCGAGAAATTATCGAGATTTTCCTGTCAGGAAACGACCTATATATACTACGTATATATATCCGCTTCGCTTTCCCTCACGGTCAAGGGGAAAAAATAGTCGGGGGCGTAGGAAGCCCCCCGACATACTTTTCCCTTCCTTGACAATAAAAATTTTCCCGGCAAAGGAGATGGGCAAAAATGGAAAGACCGCCTTGCTATAGGCCTAACGATGATGCTTACCCGTTGTGTAAGGGAGCCGAGCATCCGGCATCCTTTGCAGAAAATGATTGCGTTCGTTGCAACCTATACGAAGACATGGACGAGAGCGTCTATGCCGACGATTGAATTTTTTATCGCAATAGAGCCGCCAACGAAAACACACCAGCAAAAGAAGGCAAGGGTTGTGAAAGGTAAGCCTGTTTTTTACGAGCCGCCCGAACTCGCCGATGTTCGCCAGAAGTTGACGGCCTATCTCGCCAGGCACGTACCGCCTGAGCGGCTTACTGGACCCGTGCAGCTGATTACAAAGTGGTGCTATCCCAGGGGGCGTTATGGGAACGGTGAGTATAAGACCACCAAGCCCGACACGGATAATATGATCAAGTTGCTCAAGGACGTGATGACTGACTTGGGCTTCTGGGTGGATGATGCCCAGGTGGCCAGCGAGGTGACGGAAAAGTTTTGGGCGGAGGTGCCGGGGATTTATGTCCGGATTAGAAAGCTATGAAAACCGCAAGCGATTGCGTTTTTGTGAAAAATGCTCCGCCGGCGTTTCGACGCAGGCAAGATCAGGTGAGGAGGTACCATGAATAAAGAAGACGTGGCTAGGATTGCCGTCGAAGCCGCCCTCGATTTCATTGAGAAACGTCAGCAGAAAGAAGCCAAGTCCCGGGCCGACCGCCGACTGCGCAATACCAGACTGCTGCTCAGGAATTATCACCTCCTGAAAGCTCACTGTGATTGTTCGGTTTACTCCATCAGGCAATCAGCGGAGCGGCCGATCGACATCCTGGATGATATCGACGCTTTAGACAGGAGCACCTACATAGACGCCATCAAGCGGTCAAGAACACGAACTCAGATCATCATTGACCATATCGACACGATGATGGAGCTTTACCTGGCATACTGCGAGAAATCGGACAAGCCGGAAGATCTTCGGAGGTACAGGATACTGAAAGCCGTCTATTTCGACCGGTACACTATCCCGGCTGTCTGCACCATGGAAAACATCGACGATTCGACTTATTACCGTGACAGTCGTGACAGTATTGAAAAGCTAAGTGCGCTAATTTTCGGCATCGACGGGCTTTCGTCCATGCGAAAAACGTGACAGAGACGTGAGAGTTTATCCGTGTTATCATGGTACCATGAAATAATTATCAAGGCCGCTCGCTTATGTGGGCGGCTTGATTATTGCAGGACATTTCTTGTCTATTACGAAATTTAACAAAAAATAGACAGGAACGGGAAAGCTAAAGGAAATCGATAAAAATATCGAGATGAAGAATGACCAGATCATAGTTACACTAAAATACGAACCTGATATTGTACTTAAAATGACAATGACTGGTGAGGACGTAAATATTGATTGTAACAAGCCGCTAATAATGCATCCCGATGGAACTGCAGATATTAAAGTTGATTAAGAGCCTCACGGCTCTTTTTCTTTAGAGACGGATTTCGCAGGAAAATGCGTCCCTTTGCCGAAATGTGGAAGAAACGGCGAAAGGGAGTGGTCTCAAAGTTGGAAAGCAAAGCTGTTGTAACAATTGCCATTGAATCAAAAGAGGGCCATAATTTTACGGATGCGATAAATGAAATATTGAGTGAAATGAAAAGGATGGATAGTTTTAGAACTCCGCCTATTGCCGTGAAGAAGATTGAAAGTTATCCAGCATTCGAGGGGCTGAATTATAATTGCGGAATAAGAAGCATTTTAAATCTTCATTTTCTCAATAGCTCGGGTCGGGGAGCACCTGATTTAAATTTTGCAAATATAAAAGTATGCTTAGAAAGAATGCGACCAAATACATTCAGTTTAATTGCTATAAGTGATGGACTGCAGTACTATACTGAATATAGCAATTAAGGAGATCGGTAATAGAGCCTTCGGGCTCTTTTCTTTTACCCTTGCTGGGAGGTGGTGGCCGTGGGTGTCCATTACTGCAACGAGCGCTGCTTGTTCAATGACAACGACGACGAGCGCTGTGACGCATCGCCAGTCTCCCATTATAATCGACGTTGCCTCAGCTGGCGGCCGCGGCCTCGCGGAGAGAACTATCGCAACATGATGCGGACCTTCGACAGTAACTGTGACAAGAACTCCGCTGGTGGAGGGTACAAGTCGAGCCGGATAATCGGAGTATTAAAGTAAGATGGCGAAAGCATGAAAATAAAAACATCCCCGGGCTTTTGACCCGAGGATGTTTATTTAATGGAACTTGCTATCGCATAGCATTTGCCAATGAACTTACAAAGCTGTAGATATTGGGTAGATATGGTGCTGTTAGCTGCAAGGCGGTCGAGATTAGATTAATTCTTCGGTCAGTATCATGGGAGCTTTTCGCATCCTCAAGCATAGTCAGTGCTCGTCCAATGTCTTCACTTGGGGTGATGCTAGTTTTTATGCAGCTTTGAATTCGAGAGATATCAATATCAGTAAGCTTCGCTGCTAATGAGTATGTGATCCGAATACCTTCGTTGCATGCTTCAAAACAATTACCATCAATATCCATGTTATCAGGGGCGCCATTAATATTAATACCAACTCCGCAGTTTTTCATGATGTTACCTTTTATCGACCACATAATATCACCTCCGACATTATTTTACCATAAGTTGGTATAGTACGCCAAACAAGCCATTGCAGCCGTGGTCTCCCCTGGCAGGAGTTGCGATGGGGGCGAGCTGTCTAGGTTCGCGGGTCCTTCCGGAGGGGTAAGCCGGGTACGGGTCTTCCGAGCCCCGGTAATTCCCCCTGATAAAACTGATTTTTGGGGTTGAAACTTATGGCTA
>JAVKTQ010000029.1 GCA_031460455.1 Sporomusaceae bacterium | reverse complement strand
TCCGGTCGCTGCTGAGAGCGACCTCGTTCCGGCGCTTGACCGGAACTCTATGTTAACATAACCTTGACGGCGCTGTCAACATTCAGTTTTTGGAAGCCTTGTCGCTGCTTGCCTTGCCTGGTCTTTTACACCAGCTCCGCTTGCGGCGACTTTGTTATATTAACATAACTCACGAGTCATGTCAATAGGCTTTGCGGGGTTCCGTCCGCCTCGGCGGGGCATTAAAAAACGCTCTGAGTTTCCTCACGAGCGAGCTTAGTCGCCTTTAGCCGTGACAAAGATTATGATAGCACACCGGCCTGGTGATGTCAAGGGAGACACCGTATATTAATACGATGTCTCGCAGTAGCGGGCAATGTATTCTTCGGTCAGGGCATCCAGCGAGCGACGCAGTTCCATGATGCATTCGTCGGACAGGTCATAAGATTCAACACCACCGTGAACGATGGTAGCGAGTTTTTGGATGCGTTTGAAGAGTTCCAGTTTGGCCATCGGTAATACCTCCTTGCAACAGTCTGAGTACGATATTAACAATGGCCGGGCAAAATGTAAATAGATTGTAAAAAACGCAGAAGAGCAAGTTTTTTCTGATTATTAAGCAGGAACGGCATTTTTCCTGAACCAGTTGACGAGGTGATCGACCTTGTACTTGCCTGTCTCGGTACCTTCGGCCAGCTCCACGATGCTGTCCTGGGTGGCTATTATATTGTAGCCGTTGGCGCGCAGGAGAAAGAGGGAGCACATCATTGCGGTCGGTTTGTTGGCCGAGGCGAATGGCTTGGAGTTGACCATGGCGTACATGAGGACAGCCACTTTGGTGAAGATGTCGGGGTAAAGTTCTTCCCCCTCGAAGGCGACCAGCGGTTTGGCCAGGATGCTGTCCAAGAGGCTGTCGTCGTTAATGCCCGGCTGGGCGCCGGTCCGCTGGACGATCTCGGAATAGATATAGATAACTTCTTCCAGGCTGAGGTAGCGCATTATTTATTCAGCCTCCTCAGCGCAAAGTCGTAGTCGATCAGGAGCTTGTCCACCAGTCTGACAAAGTCGATCGAAACGCTGCCGCTTTTCACGACAACCGGTTTGAGGATAAGTTCGCGTTTTTCGCGGTTGAGTTCCACGGACACGTGGGAGCCGTCCTTGATCCCCAGCGCCTTGAGCATTTCGAACGGCAACGAAACTACTGAGCTGTTGCCTGCCCTGAATACTTTGCGTACTTCCACGTTGACCTCCCGCGCCTGTAATTACTGTATATACCTACATTATAACTGATGGGCCATGCGCGGGCTACAGAAATTTGCCGGCCGCCGCACCGCCGAGGTAGCGGCACTGCCTGCCCTGCCTGGTATCGCGCTCCCCCATCAGTCGCTCGATGTCGTCGCGGATGGTCCACCAGCCCGACTGCCAATTGGCGAAAAGGGTATGGCTGGCGGGCGCCCGCCCGATCAGTCGCTGAACAACGATATCGGGGTGAAGATATTCGAGGAAAGTCACGACGCGTTCGACATACTCTTCTTTGCTGATAAGGCTTACTTCGCCTCTGGCGTACCAGTCGGCCATAACCGTTCCCTTCACTATATAGAGGGCGTGAAGTTTAACCTGCTCGACGCCCAGGGCGGACAGCACCTTGGCGTTTTCGATCACGTCGGTCATGTCGTCCCACGGCAGGTTAAGGATTATGTGGGCGCAGATTTCGGCCCCGAATTTTTTGGCCCTTAGCACAGCGTCGATAAATTCGGCCAGGGTGTGCCCGCGGTTGACCTTGAGCAGTGAGTGGAAGTTAACCGTCTGGAGGCCGAGCTCGAGGAAAACATCCACGTTATGGACGGCGCGCACGTCGGCCATCACCTCCAGGTGTCTATCGGCGAGGCAGTCGGGCCGCGTGGCCACCGCCACGCCGACCACGCCGGGCCGGCACGCCTGGGCGAGATAGTCGGCGAGTTTATCGGGTGGCATGTAGGTGTTGCTGAAGTTTTGAAAATAGGCGATGAATTTTTGCGCTTTGTATTTGGGGGCAATATGGGCGATGTTGGCGGTAAGCTGTTCGGCGACGGTCATTTCGGCCGGCAGGTTTTCGTAGCCGGCGCCGATCTCGCCGCAGAAAACGCACCCGGAAACGCCGCAGGTGCCGTCTCTGTTCGGGCAGGTTACCGGCAGACTGACCGGCAGCTTGTAAACTTTTTCCCCGTACCGTTGCCGCAGGTACTCGGAATAAACGCGGTAGCGCATCAGAACGCACGTCCCTTCGGGAAGTCGCCCGGCTCAACAGTCTGCCAGGGAGGTGTGCCCCCGGCACGCGAGAAAAGCACGGCTGTCGGACGGTGGATGAGCCGTCCGTCGGTGACCCAGGCGGGGATGTCAAGTTCGAAGACCTCGATGTGGTGTTGTTTTCTTACCTCCCGCCAACTCGTGAAGGCGTAGTCCGGCAGATAGCGGCGTACTGTCGGCTCGTCCCTCCAGAACGCGGACTTGGCCTCGTCCCATTCCGCGCCGTCCCACGGCAGGAACTCCGGCCGCCCAGCATCGCGGTCACTGCCGAGGGTGTCGAATTTAAGGAACTGGCGGCAGATAGAGGCCTGGGCCGGGAGGGCATCCATGCAGAAGACGTCAAGGTGGCGGGCCAGGCTCTTGCTTCCGGGGGCTATCATATGTAAATCGTGCTTTTCCCAGTAGTCGGCAATCGCTTCGTAGAGGGCGAAGGCGTCGCCTCCGCTGGAGGCTATCAGCCAATCGAGAGTTGTGGGAAAGCGGCCGCTGTTGTACAGTTGATTGAACATCTCTTCAAATATCTTCAGTTTGCGGATTTCGCCGTAGGAGATATAGTTGTTGGCCAGTACCTCGTAAGGGGCGTCGTCCATGAAGATATAGCCGTGTTCGCCGGCCGTCCGCCGTATGCCCGAGCCCTTGAGGAGCTTGAGGAAGCCGAGCTGCAGCATGTGGGGCTTGAGGGTGTAAACGTCGTTGAACGACTGGCCGAACCGCCGGTAATCTTCGTGCGGCAGGCCGGCGATGAGATCGAGGTGAAGATGGATGTTGCCGGCGGCGTGCAACGCGCCGACGTTGGCCACGATCCGTGGCCAGTTGTTGTTGCGCCTGATTTCCGTCAGTGTGGTTTCATTAGTTGACTGGACGCCGATCTCAAGCTGGAAACGGCCAAGCGGCGCATTCTTGAGCACAGACAGCACATCATCGTCGAGCAGGTCGGCGGCGATTTCCAGGTGGAAGTTGGTGTCCGTGTCCTGGGCTGCGAGGAACTCAATTATCGGCAGGTAATGATCCCGGCGGGCGTTGAAGGTGCGGTCGACGAATTTCACCTGTTTCACACCGCGAGCGATAAAGAAGGCTAATTCGTCCAGCGCTCTATCGACAGGCAGAAAACGGACGCCGGCGGTGGCGCTGGAAAGGCAGTACTGACAGGAATAAGGACAGCCGCGGGAGGATTCGTAGTAAATGATCCTGCCCTGCAGACCGGCCATATCGGCTTCCTCATAGGGAAAGGGGACTGATGCCAGGTCGCCGACTACTTGAGGGCTCCCGGCGATAATTTCCCCGCCGCGTCGGTATGCCAGCCCGGCAATACCCTCGGGCAGCCTGCCTGCACCAATTTCAGCAAGCAGCGAGGCCAGCGTTTCTTCGCCTTCGCCCTGAACGATGTAATCAACGGCAGGATTGTCCGCCATCACCCTGGCCGGGTCGTAGGAAACCTCCGGTCCGCCGAGAATGATGACAGTGCCGGGCAGCACTTTCCTGACCAAGGCGGCAAGTGTCAGACAGGCATCTATATTCCAAATATAACAGGCCAAACCGAGCACGTCGGGGTGTAAACGGTAAATGTCGCCGAGGATGGCGAGCATTTCGTTGTTGATCGTATACTCACGGACGGCAATTTCGGGGCATACCTGCCGGCAGTAGCGCCGGAGGCTATAAAGAGCCAGCGCAGAGTGGACGTATTTGGCGTTCAGTGTCGCCAGGATAACTTGCACACAGCATCACCCGAAAGTATTATTCCCCCCCGGTCGTCCCTATCCCTGCTCCGCGCCGCATCGACCGGTAATTCACCGCTCAGCCCCGTTCAGCATACTATAAGAGAGGCATATGGGGAAGGAGAGTGGATTTATGCGCATCATCATAGACGGACAACGGATGCCGGTCCAGGCCCGCGCTTCCAAAGATATCCTTTCGATGCTCAAGAGCATGTCCAAGATGCTCGGTTGGGGCATTTTCTATGACGCCGCCAAAGAAGTCGTGTACATCAATTCGAAAAGCTCCAGTCCGCCGGCGCCCGTCCCCGACCGGCAGACGGCGGCAGAGCCCATCGAAAGCACCCGGCTGCTTGGCAAAACCATCTGCATCGATCCCGGCCATGGGGGCAGCGACTCTGGCGCCGTTGGTCCTACCGGCACCATGGAAAAAGATAATACTCTGGCGATTAGTCTCCTGCTCCGCGACCGGCTGGAAAAGAACGGAGCGACGGTGGTAATAACCAGGGAAAACGACAAGGATGTGTCTTACCCGGATTCGTCGGCCGACGAAGAACTGGGAGCGCGGGTCGATATCGCCAACGAAGCGGCCGCCGATATTTTCGTCAGCATCCATAACGATGCGTTCACAAGTCCCTCCGCGGCCGGTACGACCACCTTCCATTACGGCGACGCGGATTCGGTCCGGCTCGCTGGCCATGTGCAGAAGTGCCTGGTCGACGAGTTGGGCACACGCGACCGCGGCAGCCGCTTCGCCAGTTTCTACGTCATCCGCTACACCGATATGCCGGCCATCCTGGTGGAGGTAGCCTTCATCTCCAACCCGGAGGAGGAGGTATTGCTGGCCAGCGTTGACGGCCGGTACAAAGCGGCCGAGAGCATCTTCCAGGGAATCGTCAAATTTTTCAAGGTATAGCTACGGCAGGCGATAATTTGTTGAAAACGAATGTTCCCGTGGTCTGCGGCCCGCTCCGCCCGCGAGCGCGCCGCAGATGAACTTTTTGGGCCCTTCGCGGTATAAAAGGCACAAATTTCCGGGAAAGATAAACAGGAAGTTTGCCCCACTTCTGCTAATATATAAAGATAAGAATAACAGCAGAAGGGGTTTAGGAGTGAGAATAATAGCAATGGCGACGATTGTTCCTTTTTTTCTCGGCACGATGCTGCTGAGCGGCGCTGCCGCCGAAGCCGGCCCGCCGGCTAGCGGCAATGTTCCCGACCGCAGCGAAATCCCCGCCGAATTCAAGTGGCGGCTCACAGACATTTACGCCGACGAGGCCGCCTGGCAGGCAGACTTCGAGAAACTGAAAACGCAGCTGCCGAAAATCGGCCAACTCCGCGGCAAGCTTGGCAACGGCGGCATAGACCTTGCTGCCTGCCTGAAGCTGCGGGATGAAATCGGCATCATAGGCGGCAAGCTGTACGCCTATGCCCGCATGCACCGGGACGAAAACACCGCCGACGCCAAATACCAGGGGCTGACGGGCAAGGTCGAAACTTTGCTGGCAGAGGCCGGGGCGGCAACTGCCTATATCGAACCCGAGATTCTGGCCATCCCCGAGGCCAAACTGGCCGATTTCCGCAAACAAGAGTCCGGTCTCAAAGACTACTCCTTCTATTTTGACAACTTGCTGCGCCAGAAGAAGCACGTCCTGTCGCCCGCCGAAGAGGAAATCCTTTCGCGCTCCGCCGAAGCCACGTCGGCGGCGGAAAACGCCTTCAACATGCTCGCCCATGCCGATATGCGCTTCCCGGAAGTCACCGGCGAAGACGGCAAAAAAGTGCAGCTAAGCGAAGGCCGTTACCGCTCCTTCATTATGTCACCCGACCGCAAGGTAAGGGAGGAAGCCTTCAAGGGGCTATTCGGTACATATAACCAGTACCGCAACACCTTCGCCGCCACCCTCGGCGGCAACGTGAAGAAGAATGTTTTCTACACAAAAACCAGGAAGTACAAGACCACCCTCGAGTCGTCACTGGAAGGCGACAATGTGCCGCAGGCGGTCTACGACAACCTCATCGCCACCGTGCACGCCAACCTGGGACCCCTCCACCGCTATGTGGCCCTGAAGCAAAAAGCGCTGGGCGTCGACGAGATGCATATGTACGATCTCTATACACCGCTGGTGCGCGACGTGAAGCTGACCTACGAATACGACGACGCCCTGAAAGTCATCAAGGATTCTCTTGCTCCGCTCGGCCCGGAATACGCTGGCATTCTCGACAAGAGCTTCACTTCGGGCTGGATGGATGTGTACGAAAACAAGGGCAAACAAACGGGGGCATATTCGTGGGGCGTGTACGGCGCCCATCCGTTCGTGCTCCTTAACTACCACAACCGCTATGACGACGTTTCCACCATCGCCCACGAACTCGGCCATGCCATCCACAGTTACTACAGCCACAAGAGCCAGCCTTACGCCACTTCCCACTATACCACTTTCACCGCCGAAGTGGCCTCGACGACCAACGAGATCCTCCTCATCGACCATATGCTGAAAACCACCACCGACAAGCGCGTGCGCCTCTACCTCATCAACCAGTACCTTGAGGCGGTCAGGGCGACGGTCTACCGCCAGACGATGTTCGCCGAATTCGAAAAGCTAATCTATGCGAAAGCCGAAGAAGGCGAAACGCTGACCGCCGACCTCCTGGACGAAATGTGGCAGGAACTTAATGAAAAATACTACGGCCCCGGCATTGTGGTCGACAAGGAGCTCAACGTCGAGTGGGCGCGCATCCCGCACTTCTACTGGCACTTCTACGTGTACCAGTATGTGACCGGTTACGCCGCCGCCACCGCCCTCGCCGACCAGATCCAGAAGGAAGGTCAGCCCGCCCAGGAGCGTTATATCAATTTCCTCAAGAGCGGCGGCAGCGACTACTCCATCGATATCCTCAAACGGGCCGGGGTCGACATGTCCACCCCCAAACCCATCGAGGTAACGCTGCAAAAATTCTCTTCGTTGCTGGATGAACTTGAGAAAATACTCAGCGAATCTTGACATATCTGTTAACTAATGGTTATTATATAGTAAGCTAGACAAATTGTCCCGGTCCGTATTCGCAGGTTAGTCTTACCAACCGACTGGCATTTGTTTTAGTGATTTCATTAAGGAGGTTGGTTAAGAGTAATGTACGAAGACAGGACTCTCACTTGCAAGGATTGTGGCGTAGAATTTGCCTTCACCGCCGCCGAGCAAGCCTTCTATGCTGAAAAAGGATTCCAGAACGACCCGTCCCGCTGCCCGACCTGCCGCGCTGCCCGTAAACAAAGCCGCAACGACCGCCCGGACCGGGAAATGTTCACCGTAACCTGCAGCGGTTGCGGCATCGAGACCCAGGTTCCCTTCAACCCCACCGCCGGCCGTCCGGTATACTGCCGCGACTGTTTCCAAGCCAGCAAACGCTCGTACTAAAACGCTAAGACCCTAGCCCAGGCTAGGGTCTTTTTTTGCCCGCGCACCGCAAACGCGGAGAATATGAGGAAAACCGATGCTTAAATCTGTTTCATTTCGCGACGCCCTGTCGGACGCGGCCAGCCCTCTGGTGGGCGCCCACCGCGGGGCAAGCGCGGAATATCCCGAGAATACTATGGCCGCCTTCTCCGCCGCCGCTGCTCAGGGCGCCGATTTCTGGGAACTTGACGTGCGCCTGTCTGCCGACGGTGTGCCGGTGGTCGTCCACGACGCCACCATCGACCGCACCACTCGCGGCCACGGTCTGGTCCGGAAGCAGACGGCGACGATGCTCGAAGGATACGGCATCCCGGCTTTGGCCACCGTCCTGGCGCTGGGGGCGGGACGGACTTATTTCAACATTGAGCTTAAAACCGATGGCGACGCCTCCGCACTGGCAGCAGCGGTGATTAACGTTGTCGGAGCCCTGCGGCTCGAACGGCATATCCTCGTTTCCTCCTTCGACCATGACGCCTTGCCGCTTATCAAAACCGCCACCCCCGCCGTCCTCACCGGCGTCCTTTATGAAGAACCTTTGTCCGACCCGGCCGGCTACGCGCGAGAGCGCGGCGCCGACGCGGTCCATCCTTACTACCGCCTCGCCGGTGCGCGCCTCTGCAACACCGCCCGCGACACCGGAATGATCGTTGTCCCCTGGACGGTCGACCGTCCGCTGTATCTGCGCTATTTCGCGGCAACCGGGGTTCAGGCGGTCATCACCAACCGGCCGGCGGCCGCCGTTGCCTTGTATAAAAACCGCTTCTGATTCTCGCCAGTTTTAGCCGGCCAGCCCGGCTATTTTTATTTGCCGCCCGGATGGCGACGGCTCGGTCGTGTAACACTAAACTATCCGATTTTTCTCTTGAACGGGTGGTATGATGCCTACACAGCCGATGCCCGATCTTATCCCGCCGATGCTCGCCAAAACGGGAACGATGCCGACCGCCCCCGACCTGTATGCATACGAGATCAAGTGGGACGGCATCCGCGCCGTCGCTTATCTCAGCAAAGGCAATTTACGCCTCCTGAGCCGCAATCACAAAGACATCACCGCCCAGTATCCCGAATTTGCCGCCCTGGCTTCCTCACTGCCCGACAGCCGACTCGTCCTCGACGGCGAAATCGTCGCCCTCGGAGCGGACGGACGCCCCTCCTTCTCCCGCCTCCAGCATCGAATGGGGCTTAGTTCTCCGCGAACGATCGCCAAGGTGGGCAGTGAAATACCCGCCACATATATCATTTTTGACGTCCTCTACACCGACGGCCGGCTATGCGTCGACCTTCCCTATAGCGAGCGCCGCCGCATCCTGGAGGCTCTTGCCGTGTCCGGACCCGCCTGGCAGACTCCTGTCCATAAGACCGGAGAGGGTCCCGCGATGCTGAACGCCAGCCGGGAAGTGGGCCTCGAAGGGATAATGGCCAAGCGGCTCGACAGCAAGTACGAGGCCGGCAAACGCAGCGGCGCCTGGCTGAAAATCAAGAATCAGCGCCGCCAGGAGCTCGTCATCGCCGGCTGGGTGCCGGGCCGGGGGAAGCGTCAGGGCGCCATCGGCGCTCTGCTCGTAGGCTACTGGGACCGGCCGCCGGGCAAATCCGGCCCCCACCTCGTGTACGCCGGCAAAGTGGGCACCGGATTCTCCGCCCGCACGCTGGCCGACCTCGCCGCCAAACTCGCTCCTCTTCGTAGCGATATCAGCTCCTTCGCCGTCAACCCGCCGGTCGCCGACGCCGTCTTCGTAGCCCCGCTGCTGGTCGGCGAATTCGAGTTCACCGAATGGACTCCGCACAACACCCTGCGCCATCCATCCTTCAAGGGTTTGCGCCACGACAAGAACGCCGCCGCGGTCGTCCGGGAAACGACGCCATGACAGGAGGGATAGTATGCAGCGACCGATCTGGAGTGGAGCGATAAGCTTCGGACTGGTCAATGTGCCGGTAAAATTGTATAATGCTGTCAGGAAGAAAACGGTCAGCTTCCATCAACTGCGCGCTAAGGACGGCTGCCGCATCCGCCTGAAGAAAGTATGCTCCGCGGACGGGGCCGAAGTGCCTGCCGAAAGCATCGTCAAAGGCTACGAAATATCCCCCGACCGCTACGTGACCGTGTCGGCTGAGGAACTGCAGACACTCTATCCGCAGGCCAACCGCAGCATCGAAATCGAGGATTTTGTGCGGCTGGAGGAAATCGACCCGCTGTATTTCGAACAGTCATACTACCTGCTCCCCGACAAAGGAGCGGCCAAGTCCTACAAACTGCTGATGACGGCGATGCGCGACACCGGCCGGGTGGCCGTGGCCCGCTTCGTGCTCCGCAACAAGGAATACCTCGCCGCTCTCAGGCCGGCCGGTTTGGCCTTGAGCCTGGCGACGATGCATTTCGCCGACGAGGTCATTCCCCAGGAGGAACTCGAAGGTCTGCCGGGAGAAGAAACGGCTCCCACCGAACGGGAGCTGGCGATGGCCGGCCAGCTCATCGAATCGCTGACCGCCGCATTCGACCCGAAAAAATACCGTAACGAATATTACAGGCGGGTTATGGATCTTGTAGAACGCAAGGCCGAGGGCCAAAAAATCGTCGCCCGGCCGGCTGCCGAGGAAGGGGCGAAGGTCATCGACCTGATGGCGGCCTTGGAGGCAAGCCTGGCGGCCGTAAAGAAGAAACCACCGGTGAAGGAGAGGAGGAAGAGGGCAAGTGCCCGCTAAGACGCTTGTAAAGATCGCCGACCAGGAACTGTCGCTGTCTAACCTGGACAAAGTCTTCTACCCCGATACTGGGTTCACCAAAGGACAGATGATCGATTATTATATCCGCGTCGCGCCTGTCCTTCTGCCCCATCTGGCTGGACGTCCGGTGACACTAAAGCGCTATCCCGACGGAGCTTCCGACGACTTTTTCTACCAGAAGGAGTGTCCCTCCCACCGGCCCGACTGGGTGCCGACCGCGCCCGTATGGAGCGAGGGCAATAACCGTAACATCAACTACTGCCTGCTGGCCGACACCCCCGCCCTGGTGTGGGCGGCCAACCTGGCGGCGCTTGAGCTGCACACCTCCCTATCGCTCGCCGTCGCGGCAGCCACGCCGACAATGATGGTTTTCGACCTCGATCCGGGACCGCCGGCGACCATCGTCGACTGCACCCGTGTGGCGCTGTGGCTGAAAGACGTCTTTGACCACTACGGACTTGTTTCCCTGCCGAAAACCTCTGGGTCAAAGGGCCTGCAGATTTACATCCCCCTCAACACCCCGACCGACTACGACCATACCAAGGCGTTCGCCCACGCTCTGGCCCAGTTGCTCGAAAAGCAGCACCCTGACAAGGTCGTGTCGCGGATGACCAAAGCGCTGCGCACCGGCAAAGTGCTGGTGGACTGGAGCCAGAACGACGAACACAAGACGACGGTCTGCGTATACTCGCTGCGAGCCCGGCCGAAGCCGACAGTTTCCGCGCCGGTGACCTGGGACGAGGTAGCGGCGGCCTGGGAAAAACGCGACGCCGCGTTGCTGACCTTCGAGGCCGGCGACGTTCTGAACCGGGTAGCGAGGTTTGGTGACCTGTTTGCGCCCGCATTGACTCTGAAACAGCAGATCCCTACTTTGTAATCCTCAACGCACAAAAGAAGACCCCGCCTCACAGGCGGGGTCTTGCATTATCTTAACCTCTCGGCCCGGCGGCCGTAATCTCCGCAGGCACATCCTTGCCAAACTTCACGAAATTCCGCGCGAACCGCGCCGCCAGGTCGGCGGCCGCTTTGTCGTACGCCGCCTT
>JAVKTQ010000028.1 GCA_031460455.1 Sporomusaceae bacterium | reverse complement strand
CCGAAATGTTTTCCCATGAAAGAGCCTCCTGTCGTAGTCATCCTACAACAGGAGGCTCTTTTGCTCAATGTCCATTTTTCGGGGTTCAGTCCATACGGCAGTCTTCTCATTTCCTACTTATCCGGTCGCAAACAATAAGTGTCGGTCTTCGAGAAACCGCACAGCCAGCCTCTCGTCCGGGAACAAAGGAATGTACTCGTCACCGTCGATCCAGGCGCACCACTCTCTATTGGGCAACTCCGCGATGCGATAGGCATCTTCCAGCCTGCCGAAACCTTGGCGCACATATCGGGACTGAGCTGCGCTGCGGCCCCACTTGGGGGTAGCGGTCTTTTTTTTTCCATGGCAGATTGCCGAGAAAGGAATTATCATCTCTCTGGTGGTTAGGAAATCGACGTAAGCCCGCAGTCGTCTGGTTTGGGTCGTCGCATACAGGCACATAGGCAACTCTCTCACCAATCCGTCCATTACCGCCAGCGCGTTCTTCAACAACATCAGCGACCCCGAGTTTTGTTTGCAAGAAACGCGAATTGTCTTCATCCACACTGGAAATCTATCGTAGCATAATGTATAGCCCAGCTCTGTCAAGCTCTCGCTGACGTAATCGACGTGATTTTGCAGTTCGGCTTTGATGCTAACACTATAAACGCTTGAGCCGGTCGTTCTTTCATTCTCAAGCAACACTTTCACTATGTCGGGTCGGCCAGGACAGCCGGCGCGGAAGTTAGACGATGCGAGAAGAAAACAGGACTGTCGAAAAACGTCTTGCCCAACTCATCGAACCGGTATTGCTTGTATTTGATCACATTCAACCGCCCACCCCGTTTCAATGGTCGTTATAGCTTCCTAATTCGTCACGGCTTTCTTTCACTGCTGGCGGCGATCTGCTGAGGTTCTTTTTCCTGACCGGACATTGCGGTTTTAAATTCGCCTATACCCTTGCCTATCGCCCTGCCGATCTCGGGCAGTTTACCCGGTCCGAACACGACCAGCGCGATAACCAGTATCAGGATTAGCTCCGACATGCCGAGGTTAAACATGCTTCTTTACCTCCTTAAGCTGCTGTTCGCAATAAGTCTGCAAAGCCTTTCATAATAATTATTACGCATGTTCGCTACAGATTCTATCAGTGTTTTCCCTGCATTTATGTCAGGGAAATCCCCGACACCGTCACCTCCAGAGCATGAGCCGGAAAAAAGGAAAAGCTTGATTGCTATTTAGCAACCAAGCCCTGCTCAATCGCGTATTTTACCAGATCGGCCCGCTTTTTCGTGTTCAGCTTGTCCATGATCCGGTATTTATATGTTTCGACGGTACGGGTGCTCACTACCAGTTGCTCGGCGATCTCGGCGTTGGAATGCCCCATGGCGATAAGGCTCAGAACGCGCTTTTCCTGTTCACTTAGCGGCTTTGTGTCGGCTATGGACGGTCTGTCGCGCCGCTGCTTCAGCTCGCACACCAGCGATTGGGCCATGCTGTTCTGGACGAACACCTCTCCGGCCCGGACCTTCCTGATGGCCTCGTACAGGACATCGTCCGCCGCCTTCTTCAGGACGTACCCGGAGGCGCCGGCGGCGAAACCTTCCTTGAGGTAGCGGATATCCTCATGCATGGTGAGCAGGATGACCTTCACATCCGCATCGATTTCCCGGATTCTCTTCATGCACTCCAGGCCGTTCATTTCCGGCATCGATACGTCGAGCAAAACAATGTCCGGTTTTAGATTTTCGATCAGCTTGAGCGCCTCGGCGCCGTCGGCCGCCTCGCCGACGACCGAGATATCGGGTTGGTTAGTCAGCATAAGCTTGAGACCCGAACGCATCAGCGTATGGTCATCGGCGATTACAACCTTAACTTCTCCCATCAAGCTCACCTCCGGCCAGCGGTATCCGAACATATATGGTCGTTCCGTGTCCCGCGGAAGACTCGATCGTAAACGTCCCGCCAACGAGCGACGCCCGTTCGCGCATGCCGTGCAAACCCAACTTATTGCTTTCAGTGTTGCTCATTATCTCTTCGACATCGAAGCCTTTGCCGTCATCCTCGACGATTGCTTCGAGACCTTTGTCATCGCGGGTGACGATTACGCTAACGTTCTCCGCCTGCGCGTATTTGGCGATGTTGTTGAGCGCCTCCTGCACAATCCGGTAGACAGTCACCTCAATCGCGTGGGGCACCCGACTGCCCGAGCCCCAACTGACGTGCAGGTCGACGTCCAGTCCATGGGCGGCCTGGAAGTCAGCCACATATTTCTCCAGCGCCGGGATGAGGCCCATATCGTCTAAGATGCTCGGCCTCAGCTCAACTGCCAGGCGGTGAATCTCCCCGAGGGTGGTTTTCACCACCGCCCGCATATCCTCCACGCGGCACTCCTGCGCGGCGGACGGACAGTTCTCCGCCAGGCTCTTAAGCCCGATCATCAGCGAAGAGAGCGTCTGCCCCGTTTCGTCGTGCAGTTCGCGGGCGATGCGCTTGCGCTCCTCTTCCTGGGCGACGATGACCTTCTGCAGCAGATGGGTCCGGGCCTCCTCCTTCTGCTTTAGCTCCGTCATCAAGCGGTGCAGATAGTCGGCCATAACGTTGAAGGCGCTGGCCAAACGGCCCATTTCGTCGTTGGATTTTACGTAGGCCCGTTGGGTAAAATCACCCGCCGTGATCGCTCCGGTAACCCTGGCGAGCTCCCTGATCGGTTTTGTTAGTCTGCCGGTGAGGAAAACCGTCAGGATAAGACCGATGAATATCGCCACCAGTGTATCGAAGAGCAACTGGCGGGTGGTGTCGCTCAATATCGCGCGCAGGCTGCCGTCGCCCAGGCCGACATGCACGACCCCCAACCGGCCGTCGAAGATCGGCACCGCGATATCCCGGATAACCCCTTCCTCGGTGACCAGCTCGGCAATATTGTATTTCGCCTGCGGCGCCAGTGGATTTGCGGCGAGGAGATCGCCCGGGAAGCCTTCCGGGAAGGAGTGGGCGAGCAGTTCGCCGTCGTTGCTTACCACGAAGGCGTACTTGACGTCGTCATTCGTTTGCTGAATATCCTTCACAAGCTCGTGGAGGTCGTAGTAGTTATGCACGAGAATCAGGTTAGGCGCGCGGGCTGCCAGCATATTGGCGATCGAAATCCCCCTCTTTGCCTGTTGCTCGGTGAAGAGGTTGTTCATGATAACCCGTGTCTGGATGATGATCGCCGTGCCCAGCATCAGCAGCACGACCATCAGCAGCGCCATGATCTTCAGCGTAAAACTCTGCCGGCCGATTTTTATCATAGCTTCTCCTTGGTCGCGCGCCACAAGGTTTTAAGCTCGGCGTAGTATTCGTCGTCGGCCATGACGAATTTATCGTAGGACAAAGCCTTGAGCGCCTTGCGGCCTTTCTCGTCCCCGTGCATCGCCAGCAGCACGTCACGGAGCCGCTGCTTCAACCCCGCGTCGATGGCGGGGTTTACCACCACCGGCGGATTTCCCACCCGCAAGGACTTATCGATTATATAGACCCGTTTGCCGAGGTCCGGCTCCATTTCCGCCGCCCGGTCGAAGATCATGCTGTCCACGGCGGCCGCGTCGGCGATCCCGTCGGCCACCGCCCGGATTGCGTTATCGTGGCTATAGGTGTAGAAGGTCCGGCTGAAGAACCGGTCGCTGTCCACGCCGTGTGAGGTCAGCATATGCACCGGGGCGATGCGGCCGGAGAACGACATCGGGTCGGTGAAGGCGAAGGATCGGCCGCGAAGGTCGAGAATCGACTTCGCCTCCCGGTTGCGGGCAATTATATACGACTGATAGCGCGTATCGCCCTTCACTACCGGCAAAGCCAAAAGCTCCATGCCGAAAGTATCGCTGCCGGCGACATAGCCGCCGCTGCAGACGAAGGCGACGTCGGCCCCGCCGCTCTGCACAAGATCGTTCACCTCTTTATAGGTCTTCCGCTGCAGCAGCACCACCGGGTGACCGAGTTTGTCCTCCATGTATTCGACGGCCGGCTGATAAACGGTTAGCGTCTCCTTAGGGGACAGGATGGACGACACCGCCACCCTGAGCGGCACCTTGCCGGCGCTTTTATCTTTGACCGCCGTGGTCGCGTCCGTCTTGTGCAGGCTGACCGTCTTCGCCGGCCCCGGCGAGCAGCCGTTCAGGGCCAGCGCCACTATTAGCAACGTTGCCGCGATAAACAACCTTTTAGCCATATTAGCCTCCCATGACCTGTTAAGTCCATTATCGCAAATGCAACGCCCGCGGACAACAGAAAATCTTTCCCTAGCGCAGGCAGGAAAGGGAGGCGGATGTCCGCCTCCCCCTTGCTTATGCCTTTACAAGTTTGACTTTGGTGTCGTAGAAGACGATGCTGCCGCCGACCACGTCCTGCAAGCCTGTATTCTTGAGCACCGGATCGACCCGCATGGCCACGTTGGCGTGGATGCCCGTACCACGGCCGGGATCTCCCTTGATGGTCTTGCCGTCGATGGTGAAATCCCTGGCCCCGTAGGCGAAGTGGCCGTGCCCGAGCGAGAAGCCGACAACGCCGGGGCGGACGCCTTCGGTGACCTGGATCTTGCCGATCAGCGGCTTGTTGCCGAGCGGCCCCAGTTTCCAATTGCCGTCCGGGCAGGACGCTGACGTGATTTTGACCCGGTCGCCGTCGCGCAGGCCGAGTCGGCTTGCGTCCACTGGGTTGACGATGATGCCGTTTTCCAGCTCCAGGGCCATGAGCCACGGGCTGGCGGCTGTCCTCGATTTTGTGTGCTGGATGTGTTTGTAGGTGATCATCGTCAGGTCGTAGCCGTCTTTTTCGTCGGTGATCGGCTTGCCCGTGCAGTCCTGAACCTCGCCGATATAAGTCGGCAGACCGACGTAGTTCTTGCCGGTCATGGCGTTCTTGGTCGCGGCCGTTTTCTCGACATACATGTTGACCATGACGCCGTACTTATTCTTCACTTTATCGCCGTCCCAGGCGGAAGCGTAGTCCTCAAACCGACCGCCGCGGTTGAGCACGTAAATGACCTTGCGCCAGTGCGCGTCGCCGCCGCAAGCCGCCTTCCAGCGGTCGGGGTCGAACACCGTTTTCGGTAGATGCTTGCGGGCCTCCAGGAAGACCCTCACCTCTTCGTCGTCGGCGTCCGGCACCTTGCCGTCGGTAGCGATATTGGCGACCTGCTTCAGATAGAGGTGGTCGAAGTGGGTGAATGGCACGTTGTTGCCGAAGCCGTTGGGGCCGAAGCCGGGCAGGTTCATCTTTTCGGCCAGGCCGAGCAGGAAAGACTCGAAGCCGAGCGGCATCTCCTCGCCGAACACCTTAACCGTTTCGGTCAACGGCTTGGCGGCTGGCTGGCGGACAGGCGAATTCTTGTACGGGATGCTGGGGTGAGAACCGTGCATCTCCCACCTTTCCAGGTAAGTGAGGTCGGGGATGACGTAATCCGCGTACACCGAAGTCTCGCCGACGGTGGTGTCGAAGGTGACAAACAGCGGCAGTTTGTTGACATCGAGCAGCGTGTCGACGACCGCCTGGGCGGCCGGCAGTGAGTACACAGGCGAGCCCATGTACAGGAACAGCGATTTGACCTGGTACGGGTACATATCCATGGCCGACGGGATGACTTCCTGGTAGATGTCGCTTATAAGCGGGAACCAGGGGCGTTTTGCCGGATAACCGTTGAAGATGGTGCTGTCCTCGTACTTGAAGCTGGTGCGGATGATACTGCTGCCGAAGGGAGAGATCTTCTTGGGGTGCTTCGATACGGCGAACGCCTGGCCCGGTTTGGTGCCCGCATGGGCGTACTCGGCCTTGGCGATGAAGCCGCCCCGCCAGTCGTAGTTGCCGTTCAGCAGGTTGAGCGTATTCCAGGTGAGGACGTTGTAGAAGCCGGCGGTATGCTGGGACACGCCGCGGTGGATATCGACAACGCCCTTTTTGCCGTGGCTGGTGAATTCCTTGGCCAGCTCCGCGATATCGCTGGCTTTCACCCCGGCTTCCTTGGCCCACTCCTCGATGGTGCGCGCCTTGGCTTCCTCGTAGACGAGCTGCAGCACCGATTTTACCTTGATGCCGTTGATTTCGGTATCCACCAGCAGGTCGCCGGTAACGGCCTCCTTCTCGGTGTTCGGGTCGACCTCGACCGGCTGGCCGTCCTTGACGACGACGAACTTCTCGTTCACGTACGACTTGCCGTCCTTGGTCGTGGCCATCTCTTTTTCGAAGCCGAGTTCGTGGGAACGGGCGAAAACGGTGGGCTTGCCGCCCACAATCTTGATCAGCCAGGTGGCGTTCGACCAGGTGGGCTCGCCCGCCGCCTTGGAGGCGGCCTTGTTGGCGCAGGCCAGGTATTTGGCGTCATAGCGTTTATTCTCGATGATCCAGCGGATCATGCCCATTGCGACGGCGGTATCCTTGCCCGGCGCCGCCGGCACCCATTTCCAGGCATGGGTCGCGGCCTTGGTGAAGCGCGGGTCGAGCACGGCGTACTTCATGCGGCCGGACGAAATGCCTTCAGTGATGCGCTGCACGCGCACCGGCGGTCCATAGTTGGCCTCGAAGATGTTGGCGCCGACGAAGATGACGAATTCGGCTTTCTCCAGTTCGGCCTGCCAATAGAACTTCTTGCCGTCCATCCAGGACATGGCGTTCTTCTTGGCGTCGTACTTCCACTGCTCACTCATCGCCTTACCGGAGAAGTACAGCGAACCCTGGCAGACGGTCGTGTGGCCGTGGGCGTTCACCGACCCGAAGGAATCGAGGCAGAAACGCTTCAGGATGTCGCCGCGGCCATCCTTGAGGCGACCCCACCAGAAGACGAACTGGTTGTTCTTCGGCCCCAGGTCGGGGTGCTCGGGGTCGATCATCGCGCTCAGGTTATCTTTGAACTTAGCCTGGAACTCTTTGACAAGCGCCTGTTTCTTGGTTTTGTCCTTTTCGCCGAGAATCTTGGCCACATGGTCGGCCATATCCTTGGCCAGCTTGGGATCGCGGACGGCCCACAGGTTGTTCATTCCCTCAACAACTCGGTTCTCCTCGCCGGGAACGTTGGCGAACAGCTTGCCGCCGTCGGCAATCTCCTTGATAGCCTGCTCGAAGGGGATACTGACCCACTTATTCTCGCCCCGTTTGCCGGCCCGCTTCAGAACCTTGCGGATTCGGTAGGGGTCGTAGTAAATCTGAACGCCGGCCTGCCCCTTGGGGCAGATGCCCGCGTCGACCTTCTCCGCGCCGCGGATTTTCGTCGCGTAGCCCAGGTGAGGGTTCAGCCCCGATGGTGTATAGGGATTGCCGTCGATCTTGAGCGGCATGCCCTCCATCACCTTAACCTTGATGGCGCAGCCGGTGTTACAGTTCAGGCAGGAAGAGTAGATGGCATTTTCCGCCCGGTTGAGGATATATTCGTCTTCCGGCGTGAGCATGCCGGCCTGTACGCGTTCGAAGGCGCCCATCAGGTCGCTGCTCGAAGCCAGGAGAGCAGAACAGCCAATAGCCGTACCGGCGATGAACTGCCGGCGGCTGGCCTTGGTATCGAGAATCTTTTCGACGAAATTCTTATCCATGTCTTATCCCGCCTCCCTTCACGCCTGCTTAGTCGCAAGCAGTTTATTGGCTAAAAAGTCGGCCGCCCAGATGGCCCCGGCTAAAAAGCCGACCGCCACAACCCACTCCACCGCGGACGGAGTATACGACAGTGACAGGCGAGTGGCCTGGAAGGCGTTCGCCAAGCCTGGCATCGGTTCGGCGGTGAACCCGGAGCTGACGAAAGCATACTTGTTGCAGGCCAGGCCGAGAAGCGCCAAAACACCGGGCAGTATAGCGCCGGAGTTCCTCATGAGCATGATGACGGGAACGACCACTCCCAGGACGACAAAGCCCCAGAAAGGAACTGAACTCAGCAGAGCCGCCTGTCCGGCGAACGCATGGACAAGCTCGATCGCGGCGACGGTGACGAGCGAATACATAAGTATCTTCTTGACCGCATAGCCTTCCTCGGCGAAGGTCTTCTCGCTGCTCATCTGGCCTACCGTGAAAACGGCGGCGCTGCCGGCGGCCACCGCGGACGCCAGGAATGAAACCGGCGTCAGCAAGGAATTCCACGCAGACCGGGCTACCATGCCGCCGAAGAACAGCCCCTCGGCCACTACGAACCCGACTGCTGCGAGACCGGCCAGATACATGAAGGCTTTTTTCGCCTGGGTGAAGAGGTAGCCGCCCAGGCAGATAAAGAAGGCCATATAAAGCCATGACGCCCAGGCCAGCTTGGAGCTGAAGGCCGGACTGAAAAAGATCAGGAAACCTTTCATCGGCTTGCCGAGATCGGTGCCGATGAACGCCAGGCCGAAGGCCAGGAAGGCACCGGCGGCGATCAGGCTAATAGTGGTAAGCCGTTTCGGTTCACCGCCCTGCGACCAGGCGACATATATCCCGGTCCAGGCAGCTCCGGCTGCCGCGGCGACCATCAGTACATAGAGACCGACCCAGAGGCCCCAGGGGGTGTATGAGCCGTAGTTGGTCACACTCTCGCCCCAGATAAAGATTTTGCCCAGTGCAGCGACCGCACCGGCAACGAACAATACAAGCAGAACCGCTTTAGCCGTTTTACCCATGCTACTGCACCTCCTATATATAGTAGACCCGCGGGTCGGTGCCCGCTTCTTCTTTGATGCGGTAAACCTTGCCGGCACCCATGACCTTCTTGATGAGCGACTGTTCGTCGTTAAGGTCGCCGAAGAAGGTAGCCCGGCCGATACAGGTCGACACGCAGATCGGCAGCAGTCCCTTTTGCAGACGGCTTGTGCAGAAATGGCACTTACGGGCGCTTCCTATGACGCTGGCATGCTTGCTGTCCCGGCGCCATTGCTTGCCGTACTCGAAGAAACCTGCCTTCTCGTACTCCTGCAGGGCGGGTTGATTCTCGGTGTAGTAGTCGCCGGCGTCGAAAGTCCGGGCGCCATAAGGGCAATTGGCGATACACGAACGACAGCCGATGCACTTCTCGTAATCGATGGAAACGATGCCATCCGCCTCTTTCTTAGTGGCCCCAACCGGGCAGACAGGCACACAGGAGGGGTTCTCGCACTGATAGCAGGGACGGGGCAGGAACTGGCGCTTGACGTCGGGAAACTTGCCGCTCACCTTGTCGATGACGGGCCGGTATACCACCCCCGGGGGCAGTTTATACTCGGCGACGCAGCCGATGGTGCAGGCGTGGCAGCCCACGCATTTGCGGGTGTCGATGAGCATTCCCCAGCGGCGTTTCTCGGGCGGTTTCTGCATAGCCTTGGCCAGATCCCGCTGCATGGTGAGCAAGATGTCTTCTCTCTCCACAACGCTCCTCCTTTGCTCATTTCTCCTTCGCCAAATACGGGCAGGCGCTTGTACGCAGCGCCCCATCGGCTGCCGGTCGGCAGCTCGGAGAAATATTTATATTGTCGTACAATTCAATTATCCCGCTGTTCGCGTTATGGCGGTATCAGTAAAAACCATACACTTTTGTCCGTGAAAACACGGACAGAGTTTGGTGCGGGTTCTAGATACTTCTATGTGAACTAAACAATCTATACTTAATTGTTTAATGTAGCCGGCGATTTCCGCTCCTGGATAGCTGCATCCAGTGGATTAATCGCCTAAAATATGGTATAATATTGAACAAAAGATGTTGTATTTTGTTCAAGGAGGAAATATATTGCTACCGGTTGTTCATAGCCCCCGCGAAATCGCGCGTGCGCTTTCCCGCAAAGTTCCTAAGTACATTACTCTCGACGAATCGCGAGCATTACTCAGCGACCGCCTTAAGGATGAAAATTATGTTTCATGGTTCCTATGTCTTATGCTTCTTAGAACCGGAGCACGCGTCAGCGAGTTGCTGGCCGTTCGCCTTGGCGACGTTGATTATAACAACCAAACGATTCGCATTGTCACTGAGAAGCGTCAGTCACACGAGCGTTTCGTGCCCGTACAGGCAGACATTCTAGCTGCAGTCGGCGAATGGATCACCATCCAGGCTCAGTCTGGGCGCACTATCGCCCGCAAGGACAGGCTTTTCAACTTCGGCCGCATTATGGCGTTTCTGAGGGTACGCGATGCTTTTCAGTTAGCAGGAATCGAGAAAGTCGATGACAAGGGGAAATCGAACGCGCACCCGCATAGTCTCAGGCATACGTACTCCATCATTAACCTCGCGCAGGGGGTGCCTATCATCACGGTGTCCGAGTGGCTCTTGAGCTATCCCCCAAAAGTAGGTCCACTTTCAATGAGAAAAATTGACCCCTTTAAATGGCTCCAGACCTTGCGCCGGCTGCGAATTCAGCCGGCGTTTTGTATGTTAGTCCGCTATGCGGTCTGAACTCGTTATAATCTTTTCGCCACTTTTCGATCTTCTGTTTCGCATCCTCCAGGGACATAAACCAGTGGATATTCAGGCAGGCCTGCTCATCCTTTTTCGGTTTTCGCCTGTAGAGGGAACGGTTTATCTTCAGCACTCTGCAGGATCGGCGCTCGCTTACAGCATAAGTCCGCCCGAGATACTTAACCGCGTCTTTTTGGGCAGCAGGCTTTAGAACTTTTTTGACAATACATCTTGCAGCATGATTTTATCCAGACTCAGGTCAGCAACCAACTGCTTGAGCTTCCGGTTTTCCTCTTCGAGCTGTTTCAGCCGCTTGATATCGCTGGGGAGCATGCCGCCAAATTTACTCTTCCAGCGGTAAAAGGTCTGCTCCGATACGCCAACTTTCCGGCAGACTCGTCAACGGGTGTCCCCAGTTCCACCTGCTTGAGCACAAAAGCGATCTGCTCATCCGTAAATTTTGCCTTTTTCATGCTTGTCCACCCCTTCTTCATATTAGCATTTTTCTCATTTGGAGTGGGCTACCTTTTTAGGGTGAAGGTCAAGGAGGTATGCTTACTAGCACATGGATGTGGTCCGGGCATGCATTGACTTCGAGAATTTCTACTCCTTTATACTCACATAGTTTTCTGAGTATCACCCCTATATCCGCTTAATTTCGCCGTAGATGACCTGCCTTCTGTATTTTGGAGTGAAAACTATGTTGGTATTTACAGCGCCATTTGCTGTGGGATAGACTTTGGGTATCCATTTTGGATGCGCCTCCTTTGTTATTTATGCGGTCGGCAAACCTGCATATATTTTAACAAAGGAGGCTTTTCTTTCCTCCGTATAGCTATAAGCTTTTTGATACCACCTGCTTAGCAGGTGGTTGCCGCTTACGCAAAGGCATTTCGCCAGCGCATCGTCGCTGGCGAAATGCCTTTGCGTAAAATCTCAATGGCGGTAATCTCGCGAAGATTTATACAAAATCCCTTAGGCCTGTGTTCAATAATGTCCCAGGTGCGACTCTTGAGTATGAAGATTGTCCTTGATCTTTAAATTTTCATAACTTCAAGGGTGGTAGAAACCGTAAATTCTGCCTCAGTAGCGGCCCTGACCTCCTCGACGGTGACGCCGGGGGCGGTCTCGGTCAGCACCAGGCCCCGCTTGTCGCGGATGAAAACAGCCAGATTGGTCAC
>JAVKTQ010000027.1 GCA_031460455.1 Sporomusaceae bacterium | reverse complement strand
TTCGTCCCCTGGGCGACAAGCGCGTCCACCAGAGATTCCGGGGTGCCTACCGCCAGAAAACCGCCGATCATGACGGTCATGCCGTCCTTGACCATTGCCGCCGCTGCTTGCGGAGTTATCATTTTAACCATAACAGATCCTCCTGAACCGGAGGGGCAGCACAGCTGCCCCTCCGCCTTTTGTTACATCTAGAATATCATCAGACCCAGGCAGATAAGAATACCGCTCCAGATCAGCGTCATCACGCAATAGCCCATAATGTCGCGGACGCCGAGCTTGGCGATCCCCAGGAGGGGCAGCGCCCAGAACGGCTGGATCATATTGGTCCACTGGTCGCCGTACGCGATGCTCATCGCCACCTTGGCCGGGTCGACGCCGAGCGCCATGCCGGCCGGAATGTTGATCGGACCCTGTACGATCCACTGGCCGCCGCCGGAGGGGACGAACAGATTGATGACGCCACCGGCGATAAAGGTGAACAGCGGGAAAGTGAAGGGGGTCGAGAACGAGATGAACCACTTGGCGATAATGGCGGCCAGGCCCGAGGAAACCATGATACCCTGGATGCCGCCGTACAGCGGGAACTGGAGGGCGATGCCGCCCGCTCCCTTGATGGCCTCGTTCATCGCGCGCACATAATTTATCGGCGTCATATGGAGAATGACGCCAGCGACAAAGAAGATGCAGATAACGATATTGAGGGTAAGATCGAGGCCTTTCGTGGCGAAATAATTGCCGAGGTAAATCAGGCCCATCGCCCCGAACAGCATGTTGATAGCGACGCTGTTCTCCAACTTGGTCGCGAGAGTCTGCTCGGTCGGGGGAGCCGCCTCGGGCGCATCGGCGAGCAGCTCGGGATCGACCGTCCTGATGTTCTCCGGCTTGGGTGCCATCATCTTGAACAGCAGCGGCAGCGTAATGATAATCGACCAAGTAATGATAAGGTTCCAACTGGAAAATATCGTGCTGGAAACGGGGATGACCCCGGTCAGTTTTTCCACCAGGTGGCCCTTGGTGGCGACAGCCAGCGGGATTGAGCCCGAAATGCCGCCGTGCCAGATAACGAAGCCCGAGTAACCGGCCGCAACCACAAAGCTATAGTCCGTTCCCTTGACGCGGCGGGCCAGTTCACGGGCCAGCAAAGCGCCGACGACCAGGCCGAAGCCCCAGTTCAGGAAGCTGGCCACGCCCACCACAAAGCAGTTGAGCATGGCGGCCTGGGAGCCGTCCTTAGGGATTGACGCCAGCGTGGACAGGAACGATTTCACCGGCTTGCTGCTCGCCAAAGCATGGCCGGTAACAAGAATCAGGATCATCTGCATAGCGAAAGCGATGATTCCGTACAGTCCGTTGCCCCACATGGCAATCAGGTCGATAAAGCCTTTCCCGGTTAGCGCGAGAGCCATTACAAACGCCACGAACGTAAGAAGGATTGCGAACAAATAGGCATCGGGCAGATATTTCTGCACTAGAACGACAAAAAAGTTGGCCATTCTGTTAAGCATAACTCTTGCTCCTCCTCTTAACTTATTTTGTTAACGGGGGGGCCTATAGCCGAATAGCGGACTACCTCCTGCCTCCTTTCTCAAGCTTAAGCAGACCATCCCTTGACTATCTTTTGCAAATTGCGTGCCAAGATGGGGGCGACCGGCGAAGCCCGCCGCTGCTGGGCCGTCATCCCGCACCGCCGAGGGGGGGTGAAATAATTTTCACATTTGCGCTCTTTTCGTGGCAATTTTCGGAATTTTTTTGCACATCGGCCCTGCCGGTTCAACGACGACGCTCTTCATCGACTCAATTCTGGCCGGAATGCAAGATATCCTTCTTTTGACCCGGACTACGGAAGTATTCAAGACTTTTCCCGGCGGGGCGGCCGGACTGCGCAAGCCGGCAACACCCCCCGCGTCCACTACAGTGCGGGGGGTGTTATCACTCCGCTGACTGATCGCCTTCCAGCGCCGCCTTGCCCAGGCCGTGCTCGTCGATCTTGTACTGCAGCGCCCGGCGGCTGATATCGAGCGTCAGGGCAGTTTTGCCGCGGTTGCCGCCGCAGGCCTTCAGCGCCCTGGAAATGACCTGCTTCTCCACATGATGCATAATATCGCGCAGCGTCCCGGAGTGGGGGATAGCCACCTGCGGCTGGACGCCGTCGGCCGACAGGCCGGGCAGATCATGGACGCCGATCACGCCGCTCGACATAATCACCGCCCGCTCCAAAGCGTTGGCCAGCTCGCGCACGTTCCCCGGCCAACGGTGCCGCCTGAGCTGCTCGGCCGCCTCGGCGGTGATGGGCGGCGGTTCGCGGTGAGCTTCGGCGGCGAAATGGCGCAGGAAATAATCGATCAGCAGCGGGATGTCCTCCTCGCGCTCGCGCAGCGGCGGCACGTGGATAGGCACCACCTTCAGCCGGTAATAAAGATCCTCGCGGAAAAAGCCGCTGCGGACCATGGCCTCGAGGTCGCGGTTGGTCGCCGCGATTATCCGCACATCCACCTTAATCGTCTCCGTGCCGCCCACCCGCTCGAACTCCCGCTCCTGCAGCACCCCCAGCAGCTTCACCTGCAGCGCGGGCGTGAGCTCGCCGACCTCGTCGAAGAAAATCGTCCCCCGGTCGGCCAGCTCGAACCGGCCCGGCTTACGGGCTACCGCCCCCGTGAACGCCCCCTTCTCGTAGCCGAACAGCTCGCTCTCCAGCAGCCCCTCGGGCAGCGCGCCGCAGTTCACCTTGATGAACGGCCCGTCGCGGCGCAGGCTGTTGTTATGAATAATCTTTGCGATCAGCTCCTTACCGCTGCCGCTTTCGCCGGTCACCAACACAGTCGCGTTCGTCTGGGCCACCCGGCCCACCTTCTTGTACACCTCCTGCATCACCGCGCTCGTGCCGATTATATTGCCGAGCTTATACTTGTCCTGAACCTCCGTCCTGAGCGCCGTTACCTCATCCCGCAGATTCTGGAGCTGGAAGGCTCTGTCGAGGATAATCCTCAGCTCGGCGACATTATATGGCTTAACGAGATAATCGAACGCCCCGTTCTTCATCGCCTCGACCGCCGTATCCACCGTCCCGTGGGCGGTCATCAGGACAACCGCCGTATGAGGCTGCTCGCCGCGGATAATCTCGAAAGCCTCCATCCCGTCCATCACCGGCATCTTGATATCCATCACAATCACCGCCGGCTTTATCTGCCGGGCCTTCTCCACCGCCTCCCGGCCATTTTCGGCCAGAAACACACTATAGCCCGCCTTGCGGACAACCTCCTCGATAAGTCGGCGGACGCTCAGTTCGTCATCCACCACCAGCACACGATTATTGGCATTCATGGCTATCTCCCTCCAGCGCCGGCAGAACAAGCGTGAAAACGCTGCCCCGCCCTAAGGTAGAATCGACGAGAATCTTGCCGCCCCAGCTCTCCATCAGCCGGTCGGCCACTGACAGGCCAAGACCGGTGCCGTCGTCCTTCGTGGTGAAAAACGGATCGAACAGCTTGCCGACATTTTCCGGGGCGATGCCCACGCCGGTGTCGGCGATGCTCACGCGCACCGTGCGGTCGCCGGCATCGAAAAACGTGCGGATATTGATTTCCCCGTCATGGTCGACCGCCTGGCCCGCGTTGATCAGCACATTGATCAGCACCTGCTTAAAGCGTTCGCTGTCCACATTCACCATCGGCAAGCCGGGGGCGAACGAGCGGACAATCTCGATGCGGCTGCGGGCCGCCTTGGGCTCGATCAGCAGCAGCGAATCGGCCACCACCGTATTGATATCGGCCGGCCCCACCCCCGAAGCGGGCGGGCGGGCGAAAGTCAGCAGCTCCTCGATAAGGCGGTTCATGCGGGCCGTCTCTTTGATAATGATATCCGTATACTCGCTCTGCTCCGCCGGGGTGATCTCCTCGCGGAGCAACTGGGCAAACCCCTTTACCGCCATCATCGGGTTGCGGATCTCATGGGCGAGGCCGGCCGCCAGCTCGCCGGCCAGAGCGAGGCGCTCGGCGCGCTGCACCTGCTCCTCCAGCCGTCTTTTGGCCGCCAGGCTGTGAGCCATATCGTTGATAGCCGCCGAAATCTCGCCCATCTCGCCGCCGAGGCGGGGCAACTGATGGGTCAGATCGCCCTTCAGGCGCATCAGGCCGCCTTTTATCCGTTCGATATCGGTGGCCAGCCAGCCTACGAGATAAACGACGCCGGTGATTCCGAGGATAAGGCCGAGGGCGATCGCCAGATAAGCCTGCCGGGTCATGGCGCGGATCTGCAACTGGATATCGGCCGTCAACTCGTTGGCCCAGATATAGCCGATAACCTTGCCGTTCCTGGCAACCGGATGCATCGCGTTCATAATCTCGCCGCGGACAAGGGCGCCCTCCTGAACGCGCGGGCTGCCGGTTGCCATCACGATGCGTCCCTCGTGGGTCGGGCCGATCGGCAGACCGACCTTATCGGCGTAAACATTGCTCGGTCCATAAGTAACGATCGCGTCCAGATCGCGCGAATAATAACCCACGCCGATGCCGGGATAAGCGGCCGCCACCTGGTCGGTGAAGGCGGCCAGCTCGCGGTTCAAAACGGCGATCCGCTCATCGCGCCCGGCCCCCGGAGGACTGTGCCGGTCCAGAATATCGTCGTAGCTGCCGACGAGGTGCCTGTCCAGCATCCGGGCCGCGCCGAAAAGCTTCTGCTGCTTCTCCGCCACCAGCGCCTGCTCGGCGCTGAACATCATGAAATAGCCCGCCACCAGAATCGGCAGGGCAACAACGACCACCGTCAGGATCAACAGCCGTCCGCGCAGGCTACGCGGCCACATCGGCACCACCCCTTTTCAGGACTAATTCCACCTTCCCGCCGAGAATCCTGTCCTTGCCTCCTCCGCCCAAAGCAAAAACCCGGTACTAAGTACCGGGCTCCTCGGTCTCCGCCGCCGCCTGTTGATCCTTGCGGGCGTCGCGGGCCAGCGTCCACGCCTCGCGGGCCAGCTCCAGCACCCGCTTCTCGTTCCTGGCCTGCGGGTTGCCGACCACCTTGCTGAGATAATTGAGCGCTTCCGGCAGGCGGCCGGTGCGGCGCAAAAGCTCGCCGATCAGATACTCCAGCGTAAGCTGGCTCATATTGCCGATCGGCGTCCGCTCCTTGAGGAAAGCCTGTTCGTAATGCGCGCGGGCCTGGTCGAGCATCGCCTTCTCCTCATCAGGCAGCCCGCCCTCCCGGTACAGCCAGGCCAGCTTCAGGTACAGGCTCGCCTGCCGGCTGGGGAGAGTACCGGCCATATCGGCGAAGAAAATCGCCAGCTTGAACGTCGTCACGGCATCCTGGCGCGTCCTTGGACCGCCGAAATTCACCTTCACGTTCCGGCCCTTCAGGAAAGCCTTCACCGCCGCCATATTGACCGGCGGCTCCTCGAAATAAGTGTCCTGAGCGGCGTAGCCGCAGTGGGGGCAGACCCAGATCACGTAGTAGTTGGGGTTGGCCTCTTTGTAATATGTGCAGAAATCGCTGTCCTGCTTGAGCATCGACAGGCGGTTGCGCACCTTCGTGACCGTGAACTTCTTGTCGCACATCACGCAGCTTTTTTCCACTGTGTACAAAATATCAGCCATGGTTTTCCCTTCCCCCGGATTCCGCAAGGAACCGTTAATTGCCTTTAAGATCGCGGGCCATCGCCCGGGCGGCCCCCGCGAACATCATCGTATCGGTGGCGACGCACAGCATCCGCACCCCAAGCCCCCGCCAATACTTGGCCTGGGCGGCGTCGAAGCAGAACATGCCGGCAATCTTGCCGCGCTTCACCGTCCGGTCGACGATCGCGTGGACGATGCGGGTGAACTCGGGATCGTCGAAGCGTCCGGGCATCGCCATCGAATGCGACAGGTCGGCGGGGCCGACAAACACGCCGTCCACGCCATCGACAGCCAGGATCTCGTCGAGAGCGGCAAGGGCCTTGATATCCTCGGCCTGCACGACGACAAGCGTATTCTCGTTCGAATCGGCGATATACTTATCAAGCGGCTGGAACCCGTAGCGGGCGGCGCGGACAATCCCCGCAAGGCCGCGATCGCCGCGGGGGCAATACTTCACCGCCCGCACGGCCCGGTCGGCCTCCGCGGCGCTGTTCACCTGCGGCACGAGAACGCCGCGGGCGCCGACATCCATAGCCCGCAGGATATAAGCCGGGTCGTTCTTTGTCACCCGCACAATCGCCGTAAGGCCGCTCACCTCGGCGGCGCGGATCATCGACTCCACCTCGGCGATATCGTTGGCGCCGTGCTCGGTATCGATAATCGCATAATCGAAGCCGGCATAGCCGAGCATTTCCACGCTCGCCGGCGCGTTCGTCAGCACCATCGTGCCGTTCACCGCGCCGTTGGCGAGTTTTTGTTTCAACAGAGCGACCACATCCTTTATACTGTATAACTACTATTATTTATTATCTCCGCGCCAATCCCCTGCAAAATCCGCCAAAAAAATTCACTGGCTAACAAAAGGAACCGGGGAATATTCCCGGTTCTTCGTCCTCTATGCGAAAAGCACAAGGCCGTTCAGAAGCCCTCAGATGCAAGGCGGCTCCGTCAGGCGCGCCGCGCCGCGCACTCGGAACGTACGCAAGCAAGCGCCTGACGGAACAACACCGCAGATGAGGGCTTATCAACGGCCGCTACCTCGCCGTAGCGGCCCAGGCCTTGATCGCATCCACGTACTGCCTCGCAAAATCGTCGAGCGACATCCCGGCGGCGCTGGCGTCCTGCGGGGCAAGACCGACAATCTCGCGGTCGTCGTAATAAATCGTTATGTACGTCCCGTCGCTGTCGAGGATAAAGCGGTCGGCGTTGAAATCGGCCGTCCGCGAGGCGAGGTAGAGGGCGCCCGCCATCAGGTACGCCCGGTAAAGCGGCTTGTTGCCGCGGTAAGTCGCGGTCAGCGGCGGCAGCGTCAGCCCGGCGTCGGTCGCCTGGGCGGTCGCGCCCTTCGCCGTTACGGCGGGATGGACCTTGGCGTCATTTATGTACCCCTGGACGCGGGCGACCCGGGCCTCGGGCTCGGGGTGGGTGGAAAACAGCCCGTAGCTGCCCTTATTGGGAAGATCGTTCAGCTTCTGCAGCCCCATCAGCATACTGTAGGGGTTATAACCGGCCCTCACCGTATGCTGGAAGCCCAGCTGGTCGGCCTCCCGTTCGTCCTCCCGGCTGTAACCGGCCATAATCGCGTTATAAGCCAGGTTCTGGAGAAAAACGCCCCGTTCGCCGAACAGCACACCGAAAAGGATGCTCATCCCCAGGCTCTTCTCCAGTTGGCGGACGGTGTGGCGCTTCGAAATGTGCCCCACCTCGTGACCGATGATGCCGGCCAGCTCCTCATCGGACGGCATATAATCGACCAGGCCCTTGAAAAGATACACGAAGCCGCCAGGCAGGGCAAGAGCATTGACTTCCTTATTATTGAGCACCTTAAAAGAGTAATCTATATCGCGGCGGTCGCTCGCCGCCGCTATCTTGGCGCCGATGCGGGCCACCCGCGCCTGCAGGTCGGGGTCGTTTGCCACACCGTACTTCGTCTCCAGATCCATGGCGACGCGGCGGCCGATCTCGATCTCGTCCTTCGTGCCGATGAGGGCGGCTTCCGCCTGGGGCAGCCAGCCGGCGATGCAGGCGAGCAGTGTCAGCGATACAAGCAGTCCGGCGATTTTGCGCCATCTGTCGTGCATATCCTTTTCCTCCCCGGGGGGGACAACCCCCTGAGGAAATTTTACCGGATTATGCCGCGGGAAGCAAGGACTTCCGGGTTAGAGGCCAGAATGTAAAAATTCCCGCGCCAGCAAATTTTTCCAAAGACAACACGTTTTAGTGGCCATTCGGGCGCTATATAGTGTATAATAAATAGCGTAAATCGAAAAGTATTGTAACACATTCCGGAAAAAGCGCAGGTGAGCGGTATCGAACTGTCTAAACGCCAGGAGGCCATCCTGGCAATAGTCAAAAACTACGGCCCCATTACCGGCAAAGAAATCGCCGACCGCCTCAACCTCAGCCGGGCCGCGCTCCGGCCCGACCTCGCCATCCTCACCATGTCCGGGCTGCTGGGCGCCAGACCGCGGGTCGGCTATTACCTTACCGGCAAAGAGCCCTCCGACGTCATCGCCGGCGTCCTCGGCAGCGTCAAGGTGGCCCAGGCGTTGTCCCAGCCCGTCGCCGTGCGCGACACCAGCTCGGTATACGACACCATCGTCACCATGTTCGTCGAGGATGTCGGCACAATCATCGTGGTATCGGAAGGCGGCTTCCTCGAAGGGGTGGCTTCCCGTAAGGATATGCTAAAAGCGGCGATGACTGGAAAGAATATCAACAAAATGCCGGTCAGCGTCTCCATGACCCGCATGCCCAACATCGTCGTCACCTACCCCGAGGAGCACGTCCTGCAAGCGGCGCAGAAGCTCCTCAGCCATCAGGTGGACGCCCTGCCCGTCGTCGTGTCCGTCAAGACCGACGGCGGCGAAAAGCTGCAGGTTGTCGGCCGTTTCACAAAGACCAACATCACGCGGCTATTCGTTCAGCTAGCCGGGAAGTAGGGGGTAACAGTCATCAACCTGAAGCTCGAATGTCCCACAATCTATATTCTCTCCGACTCCATCGGCGAGACCGGCGAACTGGTCGTCAGGGCCGCCGCCAGCCAGTTCAACGCCGGCAACATCGACGTGCGGCGCATCCCGTATCTCAACACGGCCCGCGACGTAGAAGACGCCATGCTCGAAGTGGCGGCCTGCCAGGCCGCCGTCGTCTACACCCTCGTCCGCCCCGACCTCCGCGAAGTCCTCGTCGCCAAAGCCCAGGAACTCGCGGTCGTCTGCGTCGACATCATGGGCCCCATCATAAGCTGCCTGGCCGCTGTCACCGGCAGGCAGCCCCGGCTGGAGCCCGGCCTCATCCACAAACTTGACGAAGCCTACTTCAGCAAACTTGAGGCGGTCGAATTCGCCGTCAAATACGACGACGGCAAACAACCGTGGGGGCTCGCCAAAGCCGACCTCGTCGTCGTCGGCGTATCCCGCACCACCAAGACGCCGCTGTGCATGTTCCTCGCCCACAAAGGCATCAAAGCCGCCAACGTGCCGCTCGTGCCCGAAGTCCCGGTGCCCGAAGACCTGCTCGGCCTGCCGGCCGAAAAAGTCGTCGGCCTCACCATCAACCCGTCCCTGCTGCACGAGATCCGCCGCGAACGGCTCAAAACCCTCGGCCTCGCCGAAGGGGTCGACTACGCCAACCTCGAGCGCATCTACCAGGAACTCGACTACGCCCAGCGCATCATGCACAAAATCGGCTGCCCGATCGTCGACGTCACCAACAAAGCCGTCGAAGAAACGGCGGCCAAAATACTTGAGCACTATCGGAAGGGAGCATGCAAATAAATGACTAAATACGTCTACCTCTTCAACGAAGGCCGCGCCGACATGAAGGCGCTCCTGGGCGGCAAAGGGGCCAACCTCGCCGAAATGAGCAACATCGGCCTGCCCGTACCGCCCGGCATGACCATAACCACCGAAGCGTGCATCGACTACTACAAACTCGACAAGACCCTGCCGGCCGGGCTCATCGAAGACGTCTATGTCAACCTGACGGTCATCGAAAAGAAAACCGCCAAACGGTTCGGCGACCCCGCCAACCCGCTCCTCGTCTCCGTGCGCTCAGGCGCCATGTTCTCCATGCCCGGCATGATGGACACCATCCTCAACCTCGGCCTCAACGAAGCCACCGTCAAAGGCCTCGCCGAAGCCACCGGCAACCCCAGGTTCGCCTACGACGCCTACCGCCGCTTCATCCAGATGTTCAGCGACGTCGTGCTCGAAATACCCAAAAGCGAATTCGAACACCTCCTTGACGAAGAAAAACGCCGCCGCGGCGTCACCTACGACCAGGAACTCACCGCCGAAGCCCTGCGCGGCCTGCTCGACAAATACAAGGCGCTTGTTCTCGCCCGCCTGGGCAAGCCCTTCCCCGAAGACCCGCGTCAGCAGCTCAAAATGGCCGTCGAAGCCGTCTTCCGCTCCTGGAACAACGACCGCGCCATCGTCTACCGCAACCTCAACAAAATCTCCCACGACCTCGGCACCGCCGTCAACATCCAGTCCATGGTCTTCGGCAACATGGGCAACGACTGCGGCACAGGCGTAGCCTTCACCCGCAACCCCTCCACCGGCGAAAAGACCCTCTACGGCGAATACCTCACAAACGCCCAGGGCGAAGACGTCGTCGCCGGCATCCGCACCCCCAACCCCATCGCCAAGCTCAAGGACGAAATGCCCGAAGTCTTCAAACAATTCGTCGCCACCGCCGAGCTTCTCGAAAAACACTACAAAAACATGCAGGACATCGAATTCACCATCGAGCGCGGCAAGCTCTACATGCTCCAGACCCGCAACGGCAAGCGCACCGCCCAGGCCGGCATAAAAATCGCCTACGACATGGTCGCCGAAGGCCTCATCGGCAAACGCGACGCCATCCTGCTCGTCGAACCCGCCCAGCTCGACAAACTCCTCCACCGCCAGATCGACACCGCCGCCAAGCTCGACGTCATCGCCAAAGGCCTGCCCGCCTCGCCTGGCGCCGCCTCCGGCAGCGTCGTCTTCTCCGCCGACGACGCCGAAAAGTGGGCCAAAAACGGCCAGAAAGTGCTGCTCGTCAGCACCGAAACCACCCCCGACGACATCCACGGCATGGTCGCCGCCCAGGGCATCCTCACCAGCCGCGGCGGCATGACAAGCCACGCCGCCGTCGTCGCCCGCGGCATGGGCAAACCGTGCGTCTGCGGCTGCGAAGCCATCAAAGTCGACTTCGCCCGCCGCGAATTCACCGTCGGCGCCCTCACCGTCAAAGAAGGCGACCTCGTCTCCATCGACGGCGCCACCGGCAACGTCATGCTCGGCACCGTCCCGATGGTCGACCCCGTCCTCTCCGAGGAATTCCTCACCTTCCTCGGCTGGGCCGACGACATCAAGCGCCTTGGCGTCCGCGCCAACGCCGACACCCCCGCCGACGCCGCTAAAGCCCGCCAATTCGGCGCCCAGGGCATCGGCCTCACCCGCACCGAGCACATGTTCATGGGCCACGACCGCCTGCCCCACGTCCAGGCCATGATCCTCGCCGACAACGAGGAAGCGCGCCGCGAAGCCCTCAAATCCCTCCTGCCCATGCAGGAAGGCGACTTCTACGGCATCCTCAAAGCCATGGAAGGCTACCCTGTCTGCATCCGCCTCCTCGATCCGCCGCTCCACGAATTCCTCCCCGACCTCACCGAGCTCATGGTCGAAATCGCCGAAATGAAAATCACCGGCAAAAATCCCGGCGAGCTGCCAGCCAAAGAAGCGCTCCTCAAAAAGGTCAAATCCCTCCACGAATTCAACCCCATGCTCGGCCACCGCGGCTGCCGCCTGGGCATAACATTCCCCGAAGTCTACGAAATGCAGATCAGGGCCATATTCAGCGCCGCCGCCCGCCTCACCAAAGAAGGCGTCAAAGTCCTGCCTGAAGTCGAAATCCCGCTCACCATCGACGTCAACGAAATGAAATTCTTCAAAACCCGCATCGACGCCATCGCCGCCGAAATCATGGCCGCCGCCAAAGTCTCCTTCCACTACACCTCCGGCACCATGATCGAGCTGCCGCGGGCCGCCCTCCTCGCCGACGAGCTCGCCGCAGTCTCCGACTTCTTCAGCTTCGGCACCAACGACCTCACCCAGACCACCCTCGGCTTTAGCCGCGACGACGCCGAAGGCAAATTCCTCAACGACTACCTCGAAAAGAAAATCCTCAAAGAAAACCCCTTCATCGTCATCGACCGCAAAGGCGTCGGCAAGCTCATGAAAATGGCCGTCGAAGGCGGCCGCAGCACCAAACCCGGCCTGCTAGTAGGCATCTGCGGCGAACACGGCGGCGAACCCAACTCCGTCGAATTCTGCCACCTCATCGGCCTCGACTTCGTCAGCTGCTCGCCCTATAGAGTGCCGATAGCCCGCCTTGCCGCCGCCCAAGCGGCGGTCAGCACTGGCGAAGTACTCGGCACCAGATAATCTATAACACAAAGACCCGCCTCTTTAGGCGGGTCTTTCTTCTGCTACAATGTCAAATGGCGGAGAACGCAGGCTGTGCGCCGGAGCTCCGGCCGAACGCGCCGTAAGGCTTGGGCCGACACAGCCGTACCGTCGCCAACTGTCATCCGTGACAGATGGCTCCTCGCCCGTCCGTCCATGGACGGACGTACGTTCGTGTGACCGGCCGGCTTCACCAACGGCGCGTATTCGGCCTCCGTAACGGCGCCTACGCCTGCGTTCTCCGCCGCCTTCGGCCTTTTGCACCATGCGGGGGAGGCCGGCGTTCCCGGCTTGGGGTGCGCCCCCTTGAAGCGAGGCGGCGGCCGCTACTTAGCGAGAGAGCCGGTAACGGCCGCCGGCGCGAGCCACGGACGGCGAGCGAGCCGCTATCTGTCAGGAGACAGTTAGCGGCGTACGGCCAGCCGTCGGCGATGAGGTTAGTAAGACCGCCGTCGCAGCGGGGGGCGGCACCCCAAGCCGGGATAAGCCGGCCCATAGAAAACACTCCGCTCCCCATCAACAAACAAGGACCCGCCGAACTCTCGGCGGGCCTTTCGTCTTATCTCCTATACCTAACCTCTCGGCCCGGCTGCCGTAATCTCCGCAGGCACATCCTTGCCAAACTTCACGAAATTCCGCGCGAACCGCGCCGCCAGGTCGGCGGCCGCTTTGTCGTACGCCGCCTT
>JAVKTQ010000026.1 GCA_031460455.1 Sporomusaceae bacterium | reverse complement strand
CTGACGCCGCTTGAACAACGACGTCAGTCTGCGTAATTTCATGAAATCCTGCGATAGGCCTCTTTATTCGTGTCTATTGGATAGGGTTCAGTCCAGTAGGCAGTCTTTCTTCATTAGCTAGCTAATCTGCTATTTCCTAATGCTTTTACGCAATTCGTCCATTTCTTGGCGCAAGCTGCGGACTTCTTCAGCCCATTGGCCGCCTGGCATCGATTGGTGACCGCACCAGTAGGCGAACCTGGGCCTGAAGAAGCGACAGGCCAGAAACATTAAGACGAGTATCAATATCGGCACGAGGAACATTATCCACGGCATTCCCCAGCCACTCCACCCGCCCCACAGCGGGCCAGTGCAACACATAGTGAGTCTCCTTTCGTCAGTTAGGGTCCAGAGTTCGTATGCCGACTCTAGTTTTGGTCGAAGCACTTCCTGACGGTGTGATCGGCGACGATGCCGGCGTATCCTTCGATTTGTTCTCTCGACAGGTCGAAGATTTCGAAATTGGCGTCCCGGTCGAAAGAATACAGTTTGCTGGCGTCGATAACGGTTGCCGCGAGATCGGGAATCCGCGATCTTAGTACTGTGAGCCCGCAGCAGAGGGGGCACCCTTCGATGGCGACGACTTCCGGGGCCCGTTTGACAAGTTCGGCCATGCCGGAATCGCCGGTGGCGGCATCGCCCAGGCAGATACGGACCGCGTTATCGGCCTGGAGTCGGTATGCGAGCAGGTTGGCGGCGGATCGGGCGACCTCGCCTTTGATGCAAGCGCCTTCGCAGGCAATTACGGCTTTCTTGGGTGGCAGAGCCATCTGCTTCTCTGAGTAGCGCTGCCCATCGGGGCATATTCGCCCCGTGACGCACGATGAGGTACAACATCCAGACATTTTATTTCCTCCTGAAACTTAGTTGCTGCTATTGCGCGCAGCCACAGCCCGAACCGCAGCCCGGCTGAGCCGGCGCAGGGTTTTCGGCCAATAGTTTGGCGATAAGCTTTTCCATCGACTTGCCGGCGCCATCTTTTACTGCTTTGCCGACTTCTGTGGCGGCTTTTATTTCCTGGTCGGTCAGGCCGACTTCTCGGGCCCTGGCTGTATGGTACTCCAGGCAGGGGTGGCAGTTGGCGGCCACCGAGGCTCCGACGGAAATCATGGCAATTGTTTTCGCACCTAAAGACATTTTGATTTTCACCTCCTTCACCCTTTTAGACGAAAAATGCCGCTAAAAGGATACGCTAAGAAATAAAAACGCCGCTCATTTTTTGAGCGGCGTTTTTCTCAGGGCGAGTGGTTTGGCATTTCTTCTTACCGGTCCTTTGGGTTCGCAGGCTAGCTGGTTGCAGTCAGTTCGGTAGAAGATGCAGTTGGCGGCGAGCTCCTGCCGGAGTTTTTCCCTGGCGCGATGAAGCCTTATCTTTACTGTGCTTAAGCTCAATCCGAGAATGGCGGCGATCTCGCTGTTCCTTAACCCTTCCATTTCGCTGAGGATCAGAACGGTCCGATAATTGCCGGGGAGGAAACCGACATAGCTCTGGATACATTGGTTCATCTCCTTACGGACCAGTTGGTCTTCCGTGGAAGGTGGCGGGCTTGCGCAGGCAGAGCTTCGTGTTTGATCGTGTTCGGGGCCGTAAACGGTGGAGGCCGCCTGTTTGAAGACGCGGCTGCGCAGCCTGTCGGCGGCAATGTTGGTAGCTATTTGATATATCCAGGTGGAAATGCTGGACTGGCCTTTGAACGTGTCTAAGCCCTGGTTCACCCTGATGAAGGTTTCCTGGGTTAGGTCGTCGGCTTCGTTCTCTCCGGCCAGCCGTGCCAGGTAGCGGCGGATCATCGGGCGGTGATCGGCGTATATCCGGTCAAAATCCGGCGTGTTTTCAGACATCGGGATACTCCTTTACGCTTTCTAGGGGCAGGCGATGAGTTCGCGCGCCCAGAGGCAGTCTCCGCAGGATGGCTGGTTGCCCCAGCAGTCGGCCTCGTTGCTGTCGGCCATCCTGCACCCGTCTACCTGGCGGCAGTCAGTACAGGAAGGGTACTGGGAATTGCGGACGGTCCACCGGAACACGGCGAACTTGGGGTCAGTCCAGATATCTGCCAGCGAACGCTGACTGACGTTGCCGAAATGTTGGGCGAAGATTTCTTTCTCGCGCCCGAGGATGAAGCACTTATAGTTGTGCATGTAGGCGTAGCACGGGCTGACGCCACCGTCGCAGGTGACGGCGACTGCCCTGTCATTAACGAATTTGCAGTTGCGCTGAGTTCTCAGTTTCATGTTCGGCGAGATCTTTGAGGCGAGCAGCACTGATTCGTGGCCGAACCCGTCCAGGCTAACGTCCTCGTCGTACAGTATCTCGTCCTTCATACTCGCGTGGTACGGCAGAATATTGGTGACAATGAACTTTTCGGCACCCAGGGCGTCTATGGTGCGCCGCATGGCGGGCAGGGAGGCGAAATTAGTTTTGGTGGCCACGAACTCGATACCGAGACGGGGTAGTTTTCTGCCACTCGCCTTTTTTAACTGCTGTAACCGAGCAATGTTTTCGATTACTGCGTCATAATCGGCACCGGGGCGAATTTTTCCGAAGCACTCTGCGCTGGGGCCATCAAGAGAGACGTACAGCCAGTCAAGAGGAATATCGATAAGGTTTCTGGCAACATCGGCGTTGAGCAATGATCCGTTTGTTATCATTTCGATCTTGGGGCCCGCGCTCTTGCAAGCTGCAAGCATGTCGAGGATGCGAGGATGTGTCAACGGCTCGCCGAACCCACCGAAATGTATCGTTTCGACTTGGGGCAAATACTTTAGGCTGGCCATAATCCGGGTAAATGTTGCTTCATCCATTGCCCCGATTCGGTCCGACCAGGCGTGACGGATACAGGTTACACAGGAAAAATTACATTCTGTGGTTGCTTCAAGGTAAATCTTGCGAATGTCCGGCTGAAGAGGCAGTTCGACGATCTCGTTGCCTGTGTTGAAACGGTAATGATTCACAGTAGCTCCTCCCAAGTTATGCAACCGTTGACCGGTAGATTTGCGTTATAGTAATATATAGATAAATCGATGCATATCTATATAATAATAATAGCAGAGGAGCATATTTATGCCAACATCAAAAAAGAAAGTCCTTTTGGTGTTTGTCAGGGATGCTATAAGGACTTGGATAATCGAGAACTTTCGAGGTGGTGAAGATAAATCATGAAGAACATCAGCGAGGTGTTCAAGGCGTTGGGGGATCCTACCAGGCTTGAGATTGTGAGACTGCTGATCGGTAAAGAGCTGTGCGTCTGCGATATCATCGATTCATTTCAGGTGTCGCAACCGACGATATCCCATCACCTGCGGGTGCTTAAGCAGGCCGACTTGGTGAAAGACAAGAAGGAAGGAAAATGGATATACTACAGCCTCAACAGCGGATCCTTTGAGGCGATAGAGAAGTTTTTCGAGCAATATAGAACGAGCGGCAAAGTAGAGAGAGTCCGTACTTGCAGTGAGGAGGAGTAAACGATGGCCGGCGAAAAGCGACTTAATTTCTTTGAACGGTATCTCAGCGTCTGGGTGGGGGCTTGCATAGTCGTAGGCATTATTCTGGGCAAGCTTTTTCCGGGGGCGGTCGGTGCTCTGAGCAAGATGGAGGTCAGCCACGTCAATTTGCCGATCGCGGTGCTGATCTGGCTGATGATCTACCCGATGATGCTCAAGATAGACTTCGGCGCCATTTTGAAAGTGGGCGACAAGCCGAAGGGTCTCTTCATCACCCTGTTCGTCAACTGGATCGTCAAGCCGTTCAGTATGGCTTTCCTGGGCTGGCTATTCTTCAAGCATGTGTTCATCGGCCTTATCGGCACAGAACTCGCTAACGAATATATCGCCGGCGTCATTATTCTGGCGGCCGCGCCCTGCACGGCCATGGTGTTCGTCTGGAGCTATCTCACCGACGGCGATCCGGCCTACACCCTCGTCCAGGTGGCGGTCAACGACCTCATTATGCTCGCTTTGTTCGCGCCTATCGTCATGTTCCTGCTAGGAGTATCGGACATCATCGTACCGAAGGACGTCCTCTTCATGTCTGTGTTTTTATATATCGTGATCCCCTTGGCGGCCGGGTACGTCACACGAAGATATCTGCTGAGTACCAAAGGGGAGGAATGGTTCAACAACAACTTCCTCGCCCCCTTGAAGCCTGTAACCATCATAGCCCTGCTCGCCACCCTAGTCATCATCTTCGCCTTCCAGGGCGAAGTCATTCTCGGCAACTGGTTCAACATCATCATTATCGCCGTGCCTATCACTATCCAGGTGTATTTCAACGCCTCGCTGGCATACGGCCTGGCCAAATGGTTGAAGGTGCCCCACTCTGTGGCCGCGCCGGGGGCGTTGATCGGCGCCAGCAACTTCTTTGAACTGGCGGTAGCGGTCACCATCTCGCTGTTCGGTCTCCAGTCCGGGGCGACGCTGGCGACGGTCGTCGGCGTGCTGGTGGAGGTGCCGGTGATGCTCTCGGTGTGCGATTTTTGCAACCGTACCAAGCACTGGTTCGACCAGGGCAAGTGCGAGCAAGGGTAGTATTGCCCTCAAACAGTACCGGACCTTTAGTATCGAAATGACAAGGTTCTAGTGATCGGCGGTGTAGAAGATGGTTAAGGAAATAGAGGACTTATACAGTTGTCTGGGAAGATTGGAGGAAGCCTATCAAACGGAATTTTCCGATCTACAGCAGTGTTTGGCGATTAACGAAGCCAGGCTTAAAGTGGAGACTGCTGTTTCGAAGTTAGAAACGCTGTTGATTAAGTTAAAGCAAAATGCACCCAGCACCGGTGAGGCTGTTGCTAATAGATAATCAGGAGACAGTGCAGGTAGAACATCCGATGTTTCGCCGAATAGTCGCAGTTATTCTGCGGCTATTCTTTTTTCATTCCATATGGAATATTTTTCTTGACGCGGCAAGCACGAGCATTGTAACATATGTCTGAAGGTTATGCATATAGATATAATGCATAGGAGGAATATATATTGAAATACCAGTCCAAAGAATACTGGGCCAGTCTGATAAAAATGAGCCTGTCGCGCTTTTTCATTTTACATGTGCTGTATAAAGAGCAGTTGCATGGGTATGAAATTACCAAACGGGTTTCCGGGATCACCGGCGGATGCTGTGCTCCTACTGAGGGTAGTCTGTATCCGGTGCTGAAGGAGTTCATCGACAACGGATTGGTGAGTGTCGAGACTCAATTCGTCTCAGGCCGCGAGCGTAAGGTATACACAATCACTGAAGAAGGACGTCAGGCATACGTGGTAGGTGCACAGGCGTGGACCGAGGTGTCTGCCCATATTCTACGTGCTGTGGAGGAAGACTCGCAGAAGTGTCTATAAGGCCGTAAATAAGGAGGTAACGACTTGTTTGCGTTAAACGATCTGATAAATGCGGGCGAATACTTTCTGTTCATAACGGGAGAACTGCTTGCCCTGTTTATCGGCGTATCTTTTTTTGTCGCGATGCTCCGGGAGTTCATTTCCGAGGAGACGCTGAGGAATTTTCTTACCAAACCGTCGAAGTGGACTGGGAATATTCTTGGAGCCTTCTTCGGGGCGCTAACGCCGTTCTGTTCCTGTTCCACCATTCCGATTCTGGTCGGATTGATGAGTGCCGGGGCTCCATTCGGGGCGACCATGTCTTTTCTCGTCGCTTCTCCACTACTCAACCCGGTTATCCTTGCCCTGTTTCTTCTATTGTTGGGCTGGAAGGTAACAATTCTTTACGCTTCAGTCACTTTTATAGCCGCCGTCCTAAGCGGAGCTGTATGGGAACGGATGGGCCTTGCCAGCGATTACAAGATGGCTGGCCAGCAGAGCACTTGCTGTTGCTGCGACTGCGGGCCCGTCGAGCCGGACACTATGCCTGTTAATTGGCAGGATAAGACGAAACGCGCAGGAGTACAGACTTGGGCGCTATTTCGTCAGGTTTTGCCATACCTGCTGTTCGGGGCGGGAATAGGGGCGTTCATATATGGCTTTGTTCCCGAGGAATTTATCATCCGGGTCGCAGGCCCGGATAATCTCCTGGCGATTCCCGTCGCAGCCGTAGTCGGCGTGCCAATGTATATACGGGTTGAAACGATGTTGCCGATTAGTTCGGTGCTACTCGAAAAAGGAATGAGTCTCGGCGCATTAATAGCGCTGATCATTGGCGGCGCCGGGGCCAGCATACCTGAGGTGACGCTTTTGGCGTCCATTTTCAAGGCAAGATTGGTAGCTGTTTTCGTAGTAACGATTCTATTTGTTGCGATTGTTGCAGGATATATTTTTCAGGTCTTACAGACGGCCATTATCTGAATGGGGGAATACTCCGCGACTGCCAGCAATAAAAAGCGAGGCTGCTCGCCTCACGCCTAGCAGCCTTGCCTGGATGCATATTTGTGCTTGAGAACCCTTTTGAGCTAAAAACGGCTGACAATCATTCCACACAGTTTCTCAGTTAGCTCGGGCGCAGGGACGGTTTTGCCTTTTTCCAGCCCCATCTGGGTAAGGAAAATGGCTTGCGGTTCGATGCCGATGTTTTGGATGGTCTTCATAGCGCAGCCTGTTTCGCACCCATCAATCGTAACGACCATACTGGCGGCTTTCGCAGCGTCGATGAAAGGCTGAAGACCAGCACCGATTCCGGCGAGACAGCTGGCTTTATTCGTGGCAAAGCCGTCTTGCCTGAGCTTCCGGCTGACGGCGTCCGCAACGCCACCAACATCTGCACACCCTGCGCATCCATATACGATTTTCGGAGCGCTGCTCGCTTGGCACCCGCAGTTGCATGACATGGACTTTCTCCTCCTTTTAATTACAAATATATTATAATATGATAAAATTATAAAACCAGTAATTGACAATGTCAACAGTTGGTTAGAAGAGGGTGGCTGTATTGCGGGACCAAATTGACGTTCTCTGCGGAAAGTATATTGTCCAGGTGGATGGTGGAAAGAAATGAGTGGTACGGCTAATCTGTTTACCGAAGAGTTTACGCACAGCCTCCATATCTTTATCGCCAGGCGGATAGCAAACCCGCAGGACGCCGAAGATGTGCTGCAGGAGGTCTTTTTCCGTACCTACAGGCATATTGATACCCTGAAAGAAGCAGGAAAAGCCCAAGCCTGGGCTTTTCAGATTGCCCGCAATACAATAAACGACTACTATCGCGCCCGCAAGACTGCCGAACCGCTTGAAGGGATCTCCGATCGGGCAACGGTTGAGTATGAAGAGAATGGCAATAAGGAGATCGCAGGGTGCTTGCCGGCAATGGTCGGTCACCTTTCCGAAAAGGACCGGCTGGCTTTACTGCTGACCGAGTATCAGGGCTTGACGCAGAAGGAAGCAGCGGAAATGCTGGGACTGTCTCTATCGGGCACCAAATCGCGCGTCCAGAGGGCCAAGCGGAAATTGAAGAAACTGATTACTGGCTGCTGCAGCCTTGAACTTGACCGTCGTGGAAACATTGTCGATTACAAGCAAAAGGAAAAGACTAACCCATTTTGTGATTTGTCGTGAAAAAGCTGCGTCCTTTTGGCGAAACCTCCGTCTTAATATACGGGTTCAACGATAAATGACGGGAGGAAACCACAATGGAACAAAAGACAAAAGGCTGCGGTTGTCAGAGTATCGATAAACCTGCGCAAAGCGGGTGCTGCTCAGGCGCCGCCAGTGAAGCGAATTGTTGTCCCCCTGGGGGAAGCGGCGAAAAGCGTCTGCTTATCGAATTCATGTTCATCGACCTAACGGTATGCGACCGCTGCCTAGGGACCGACGCCAGCCTGGAAGAGGCCGTAGCAGAAGTGGCAACCGTTCTGAGGGCTACCGGACACGAAATCGATGTCCGCAAGATACTGGTGGAAAGCGAGAATCAGGCCCGCGAACTCGGCTTTGTTAGCTCACCTACCATCCGTATCAACGGGCAGGACATTCAGCTTGACGGCAAGGAAAGCTTATGCGAGTCATGTGGGGATGTCTGTGGGGAAGACGTCGACTGCCGGGTTTGGATATGGCGGGGCCGGGAATATACTACACCGCCCAAGGCGATGATCGTTGACGCGATACTAAGGCATGTTTACGGCGGGCAACAAGCTGCACGCCCGGCCGTTAAGGAAGTACCCGACAACTTAAAACGATTTTTCGCTGCCAAGAACAACAGGTAACTTTGAATCAAAAGGACGGGTAGCCCCGTCCTTTTTTGTTGCGGAATACAAGGCGTAATTTATCATGTTTTGCGCGTTAGCGGCCGCAGTAGCTTCCAGACTGAACAAGAAAATGTTTACAAATAGACACATTTATAATATTATAAACATATAATATTACTAGAGGGGGAAGCGTATGGCTGAAGACATCGTGACAAGGCTTACGGCTGAATTCCTTAAATCGCTGTCGCATCCGGCCCGCATAAGAATACTGCGGCTGTTGACGCCCGGAGAACGCTGCGTTTGTGAACTGATAACCGAAATCGATATCGAGCAGTCTAACCTCTCGCAGCACTTAGGAGTGCTGAAGAAGCAGGGGATCATAGATTCACGCAAAGAAGGGACTAAGGTTTTTTATCGGATAACACATCCTTCTGTGCTTGAAGTAATCAGGGCGGTGGAAAAGACAATCGGCGATCAAATCAGTGAAAGCCAGAATCTTCTAAGCCATCTGGGAAAAGGAGGTGGAACCGGTGAAAATTGAAGTCCTCGGTATGGGCTGTCAGAAGTGCGCCAATCTCTACGAAAATACAAAACAGGCGGTCGCCGAACTTGGCATATCCGCAGATATTACCAAGGTGGAAAACATCAAGGATATCATGAATTATGGGGTAATGTCGACGCCCGCTCTTGTTGTCGATGGTGTTGTAAAAGTTTCCGGTAAGGTGCCCGGGAAGGACGAAATCAAGGGATACCTGAAGTAAGATGGCGGGGGGATTAACATGGATAGCTGCGCATTTTCGGCTTATCCAACCGTGTTTTTCGCCTGCTCCGGCGGCTCGAATGTTGGCCAAATCGCTAACGAAGCCTGCCGGCAACTAACTGCTGATGGACACGGCGAGATGTCATGCCTCGCCGGGGTCTGCGCCCACGTTAACGGAATCGTTAAATTCGCCAAAGCTTCAAGAGTAGTAGCCGTAGATGGTTGTGGGTGGAATTGCGCCCGTAAGACTCTCGAAGCCGCGAAAGTTCCCGTGTGTCACCACTTTGTCCTTACCGATTGGGGTATCGAGCGGAAACCTGAACTCTTGCCTGATAAGGAAGAAATAGCGCTGACCAAAAACAGGATTTTGGCCATAGTTGAATAAGCGTGACAGCCACCCAGGTATCAACCGGGGTGGCTGATTCTTTAAGGCACTGGACAATCGATGGAAGATCCTTTCGAAAATAGAAGTGGAAGCTATTTACAAAGCTAAATATATATGATAAATTTATAATATAATAATAATATAAATATTAATGGACGGTGGTAACCATGTCAGAGTTACAGAAGCTATTAGCCATTATCACGGTCTTTCTGCTGGCCTACTTCATGCCGGCCGAAAGCGGGCGCTTCCAAAGCGCGATACTTGAGGCTTTCAGGATGCTTAACGATTACGCGCGCGAGCACGTTTTACTGTGCCTGGTTCCAGCGTTGTTTATCGCTGGGGCAATCTCGACGTTCATCCGTCAGCAGGCTGTGATGAAATACCTCGGCGCTGAAGCAAACAAGGTTCTTGCCTACTGCGTGGCCTCGGTATCGGGGACGATTCTAGCCGTTTGCTCTTGCACGGTCTTGCCGCTATTCGCGGGGATATATTCGCGAGGGGCCGGCATCGGCCCGGCAACCGCCTTTCTTTATTCCGGCCCGGCCATAAATGTATTGGCGATCATCCTCACAGCAAGGATATTAGGCTTTGAGATGGGCGTGGCCAGAGCGGTTGGCGCGGTGGCGTTTTCGATCGTCATCGGCCTGATCATGGCGTTCATCTACAGGAAGGAAGAGGCCGCAAAAAAGGAAGCCTTCGCAATGCCGGAAGGGGAGGAGCCTAGCCGGAAGCTGTGGCAGGAAGTAGTCTACTTCGGTGGTATGGTCGCATTCCTGGTATTCGCCAACTGGGGCAAACCGATTGAACCCGGCCTTTTTGCCACCGTTTACGCCTATAAATGGATACTGGCCGGCGTTAGCCTTGCCGTGGTGATATACACATCTTCAGCCTGGTTTGTTAAGAGCGAACTGATCGACTGGCGCGACAGCACCTGGTTTTTCACCAAGCAGATCATCCCGCTCCTGCTGGGCGGCGTATTGGTAGCAGGCTTCCTCATGGGGCGCCCTGGCCTTGACGCCGGTATCATACCTGACGAATATGTAACAATGCTTGTCGGCGGTAATAGCGTGTGGGCCAACTTATTCGCGAGTGTAGTCGGCGCCTTTATGTACTTTGCGACCCTGACCGAAGTCCCAATTCTTCAAGGGCTCATGGGCTCCGGTATGGGCAAAGGCCCCGCCCTCGCTCTGCTCTTAGCCGGCCCCGCGCTCAGCCTGCCGAGCATGGTCGTCCTGCGTCAGGTCATGGGGACCGAGAAAACCTTTGTATATGTGTCGCTGGTCGTGATTATGGCGACGGTGACGGGTATGATGTACGGTGCTTGGTTTTAAGTTGTAAAGAGTCGTTCTCTATAAGATAGATATTGTATTTGGCAATAGGCAAAGGAAAATGCCGCACCCGATGAGTGCATTAGTTAGTTGAACACTTGTCTAACGAACTACCTATTTGAACCGGAACAATGGACGTAGTCGGATAATAGGTTGCGAGTTCGCAAAGAGGCAAACTGGGGTTAATAGACCGTATTAGCGAGTTAGTGTCTAACGAATGTCTAAGGGACACATCTGCTTTTATCTGGAAACGGCGGAAGTGGAAGTACAACAAATCATTGATTTATAAGGATTGTGGACGGAGGCAATGTGTACTGGACACCATTCGCTTGAATGGCATTCATGTATGGAATATAAATAGTGAGGCGCCTTTTGGCGCCTCGTTCTTTTACAAGAATGTGATTCAGTCAGTTGGGGCAAAAGATCCACCGGATTTGGGGCAAAAGATTCCGTTGTTCACCTTGAAAGCTCCTGGCAGGAATTGCAGAAGTATACCTCGACTTTCGTTGCCAAGCACTGCTGAACCATGTATGCAAACCATTCAGTCGGGGAGGCTTCGAAGGAAACTATCGGATGTTTACAAGGTAGAATTCTTTATCCTCCTTGGTCGGAATGGCTTAATGACTTAGGGCCGCACTAAGTGCGGCCCAACGGGTCTTTTGTTAAGAAATTTGTCGAAGATTGTCACGCGAGCGGTTATGGTTTCTTTTTTATTTAAATCCTCGGATCAAAGTCCGCCATTGTATCTCATATCCAGATTGCGTTAAGCTAGCTATCTAATCGATACATTTATATTATACCAAATGCAGGGCTTCGTCCACAAATATTGAAATTGCTCGAAAACTGAAAATAGCTTGTTCTTCCAGTTAATTGACGGCGAATTTAGCCGAAATGCAAATGTTTAGATAAAATAATTTTATCATATTTATATTATCATTACAATTAAATTCTGTCGCTATTTAGCCCATGTTAGTGTGACGAATTCCAGAGTAGGCGGACGGTTTTGCACACAAAAACGCCAGCCAAGAGGCCAGGTTGCTAAACCTTGCTAATCAGACACCTTGGAATAGGTTACATTCCTGCGCATGTGTTTCATGAAAGATCCTACAGAAACAGCATTTCTTTCTCGTAAAGACTCTTGTTTCACAACCTGCGCTTGAATGGCATTCAAGAGCTCAAAAACCAGGGTATCAATTGCGGGGCTTGCGGCAACCCGTATATACCGGTAACTGGCTATCACTACTATAAAGGCGATGTTAAGGTGATTCCGTTAGATTGAAACTCAGTGCCCGGTTATCCGGGCGTTTTTTCTTTTTCCGGATCATCTCAGGCTTGGCTGCTTTTGCGTGAGTATGAATAACACCTTAAGTAGGGCTGCGTTATCGCTTGAAGATCAGAAATGGTGCTTTCCGCTTTTACCAGGAGCTCTTCCTGGGTGGATAACCTTTCAGAATAAGAGGATTTTAATAGTGTTATAACTACCTCCAGAAAAGTCCAAAGTTGCATAAAATTTAAGACTAATATAACACACCTTAAATATAATTTACATAACATCGGCAGACTCAAAAGATTTTGAAGCGACTCTGCCATACAAGCATATTCAGTATTCCTCCGGGCCCCGAAATGTTTTTGTCTGCCATTGTTACTTGACAACTCTATTACTATATCAAGCCTGGGTGGCGGAATGGCAGACGCGGCGGACTCAAAATCCGCAGTAGGCAACTACGTGGGGGTTCGAGTCCCTTCCCGGGCACCAAAAGCAAAAAGCTCTCGAATGTTCGAGAGCTTTTTTCGTTCCCCAAAGTACACGATGTAATAGTATAAACAATTTTATACATTTTGTCCAGTGCGAGGATAATCCGTAAGAGGTCCTCGTACGGGGAGTTGTTGGACAAGCACTCGGGGAGTAGTAATGTTGAAACTAGTAATTGCTAGCTCCAGTGGTGCGAGAATGATAGCAATGTGAGAAACGTGTTAGAATGCCGCTCCTGCTCTATCACATTTGTTAGAATGTTCACAAAGTTCTAAGTTTCACAATGTGAGACAAGTCAGCTTGTTCGCTAGTTTCTTCGGAAGATGGCGCCTTCATTGCCGAAATGGCATGGTTTTTGCAATATTTAGAGAGCAGAGTTTATTCTACGAGGAGGAACGAAAGCGTGAAAAAGAAACTGGCGTTATTGATTATCCTGGTACTGTGTGTCTCGCTGGCTCTTGCAGGCTGTGGCGGCGGGAGCAAGAAGAGCGGCGATGCCGCTAAAGACACTAAGAGCGTAACCACTATCAAGGTCGGTCACGTTCTGGCTCCCGACCATCCCTACACACTCGGTTTGAAGAAATTCGCCGAGATCGTCGACAAGAAAACCGACGGCAAAGTAAAAGTCAACGTGTTCCACAGTTCTCAGCTCGGTAACGAGCGTGACATGATCGAGGCACTTCAGCTTGGTACTCAGCAGATGGCTCTGGTTTCGACGGCGCCGCTGGCCAGTTTCACCAAACAGTTTCTGGTATTTGACCTCCCCTTCATATTCAGCGATTACAAAGGCGCCTATAAAGTACTCGACGGCGAAATCGGCCAGGGTGTTTTGAAGACGCTCGAAACGCAAGGCATCGTCGGCTTGACTTATTGGGAGAACGGTTTCCGTCATGTGACCAACAGCAAGCGGCCTATCCAGAAACCTGGGGACTTAGACGGGCTGAAGATCCGTCTGATGGAAAACCCCATCCACATGGATACTTTTAAGGCAATGGGCGCAAACCCGATGCCGATGGCTTTCGGGGAACTGTTCACCGCTCTGCAGCAGAAGACGATTGACGCGCAGGAAAACCCGGTGCCGATCATCTGGACCTCCCGTTTCTACGAAGTGCAGAAGTATTGCAGCCTGACCGGCCACTTCTACGCCGCCGCTCCGCTGCTGGTCTCCAAGAAGTTCTTTGACGGACTGCCGGCCGACCAACAAAAAGCTATCCGGGAAGCCGCGGTGGAAGCCCGCGACTACGAGCGCCAGCTTCTTGCCCAGCAAAACAAGGAACTAATCGACAAACTGAAAGAGAAGAAGATGGAACTCCTCGAAGTCGACAAGGGGCCGTTCAAAGAGGCTGTTAAGAAGGTTTGGGCCCAGTATGAACCGACCATCGGCAAGGACCTGATCCAGAAGGTAGTTGACGCCCAGAGATAGTCATCCCCTACTCCCCGATATAGAAATGGTGAGGGCAAGCTGGCAAAGCCAGCTTGCCTCACACTTCCAGGAGGGAAATAAGTGAACTTACGGCATCTGTTCGACAATTTGGAGGAATACCTGTGCGTTGGCCTGCTGGTAGTAATGTCCGGGGCTATCCTATGCCAGATACTGTTCCGGTTTGTTTTCGAACTTCCGCTGCGATGGACGGAGGAATTGGGCATCTACGTTCTGTCTTGGGTTTCGTTCATGGGCGCCAGCGTAGGCGTGAAAAGATGGGCTCATATCGGCGTTGAGGCCTTCGTTTTGCTGCTGCCTAAGAAGCTTCAAAGTGCCACCAAGGTCCTGTCGCTCGTTTTGAGCGTTGTATTTTTCGCTATCATGGTGTATTTCGGTTTCGAAATCGTGAATAAGCAGATTGTCACCGGTCAGGTGTCCCCGGCGATGCGTATCCCCATGTATTACGCCTACCTATCAGTGCCTGTGGGCGGAGCGTTCATGCTTATCCGCACCCTCCAACTGCTGCATGTCCAACTAACGCGGGGAGGTGCGAAGTAATGGAAGTAATCCTTTTCTCCTCCTTCGTCCTGCTCGCGATTCTCGGGCTGCCCATCGCGGTGGTTCTGGGCCTTTCCGCCGCCGCCGGGCTGGTTTTGGGCACCGACATTCCGCTCACGGTCGTCGCTCAGCGAATGTTTACCTCCACATCTTCGTTTCCGCTGATGGCCATACCCTTCTTTATGATCGCCGGCGCTCTCATGGAGGGGGGCGGGATATCCCGGCGCCTGATTAATCTGGCCAACACCCTGATGGGGGCGACCACCGGCGGCCTGGCCATGGTGGCCATCCTCACCTGCATGTTTTTCGCCGCTATCTCCGGTTCGGGTCCGGCTACCGTCGCGGCCATCGGCAGCATCATGATCCCGGCGATGGTACGGGCAGGCTACGATTTGGCCTTCGCCGCGGCGATCATGGCCGCGGCCGGCTCGATCGGCATCATCATCCCGCCGAGCATCCCGATGGTTACCTACGGTGTGGTGGGCGGCGTGTCCATCGGTTCTCTTTTCCTGGGAGGCGTAATCCCCGGCCTGATTTACGGGGGGGCACTGATGGTTGTCGCCTACTGGATTGCCCGCAAGCGCGGCTACAAAGGAACCGGCACCTTCAGCGTCAAGGCCCTTTTAGTCGCAACCAAGGACGCTTTCTGGGCGCTTTTAATGCCGGTCATAATCCTCGGCGGCATCTACGGCGGCATCTTCACCCCCACCGAGGCGGCCTGCGTGGCAGTGTTCTACGGGCTGTTCGTGGGCTTCTTCGTGTACCGGGAGCTGAAATTCGGCGATCTTAAGAAACTGCTCGTCAATTCGGCGGTGAGTACGTCGATAGTAATGTTTATCATCGCCACCGCTTCGGTGTTCGGCTGGATTATGGCCAGTGAGCAGATTCCCGACAAGGTAGCCGAGGCATTTATCGAGTTCTCGGACAACCCGATTGTCATTTTGCTCCTGCTCAATGTACTCTTGCTGGTTATCGGCTGTTTCATGGAAACCAACGCGATCATCATCATCCTGGCCCCAATCTTCCTGCCGCTGGTGACCCAGATGGATATCGACCCCATCCATTTCGGCGTCATGATGGTTGTAAACACTGCCATAGGTCAGGTTACACCGCCGCTGGGGGTAAATCTATTCGTCGCCTGCGGCCTGTCGAAGATTTCCATCGAGAGCATTTCCAAGGCCGTACTGCCGATGCTGCTGGCGATGATTGTCGCCGTTCTGATAATCACCTATGTACCCAGCACGGTTATGTTCCTGCCTGACTTGCTGATGAAGTAGGAGGGTCTTATGTTTCCGGTGATGTATGAGGTCAAACAGAAATTGGGCGGACCGCAGGAGCCCGACATCGCCGCCGCAGTAGCCCGCGAGTTCGTACGTCGGGACATGCGCTCCCGTATCATCTCCGGGCAGAAGGTGGCGGTAGCTGCAGGCAGCCGCGGCATTGCCAACATCGCCGCCATCGTCGCGGCGGTGATCGGCGAATTCAAAAAGCTCGGGGCGGTGCCATTCATCGTGCCGGCCATGGGCAGCCACGGCGGGGCCACCGCCGAAGGGCAGGCCAAGGTGCTGAAGCAACTGGGCATCGATGAAGCCACCATGGGGGCGCCGGTGGTATCGAGCATGGAGGTCGTGGAGATTGGCAAAACCCCCGGCGGGGTGCCGGTCTACCTGGATAAGGCGGCCGCAGAGGCGGAGGGCGTTTTCGTCGTAAACCGCGTCAAACCGCATACCGATTTCAACGGGAATGTGGGCAGCGGACTTACGAAGATGGTGGCGATCGGCCTCGGCAACCACCAAGGGTGCGTGACGCTGCACACCCACGGACTGACGGCTAATATACCGCTGGCTGCGAAAGTGGCGATAGACGCTGGGCGCGTCGTCGGCGGACTGGCGATTATCGAGAACAGTCACGAGCAAACGGCCATGCTGCGGCTGCTCTTGCCTGATGAATTCCTCACCGAGGAGCCCGACCTGCTTGCCGAGGCAAGGAGGATGATGGCCAGGCTGCCTGTGGAAGATATCGATGTTCTGATCGTGAAAGAAATGGGTAAGAACTTCAGCGGCACCGGGATGGACACGAACGTCTTGGGCAGGATGCGGGTAGAGGGCGAGCTGGAACCAGAAAGTCCCCGGATAAAACGGGTGGTGGTACTCGATCTGAGCGATAAATCTTACGGCAACGCCCTTGGTATCGGTCTGGCCGACCTCACTACCCGCCGCTTGGTAGATAAGATTGACCATGCCGCGATGTATACAAACGTCCTATCCACCTCCTACCTCGAAAGGGGCAAAATTCCTATATTCCTCGAAAGGGATCAGGATGCGATATCCGCCGCCCTTCGCGCAATCGGACCTGTACCGTCGGCGATGGCCCGGGTGTGTGTTATAAAGAACACTCTGGAACTGGAGACGCTCTATGTGTCGGCGGCACTGAAGGCGGAGCTCGGCCACCTGCCAGCCACGCCTGTCGGCGCTCTTCCCTTCACCGATGCCGGCGAACTTAAGCTTTACGAATGAGCAATACCAAGGGCTAATCGTTACGATTAGTCCTTGGTATTTGATTGGCGGATAACCATATCAGCAAAAAACGTGTGTTGTAGTATAGTGATTTAGGAGATATGATTTAAATGTAGACATAAATCCGTCCATGCCAGCTCTGCCGGATTTTCCGGTATGCTTTGGGGGTGGTTATTTTGCAGGGTACATTTACGGATCGGGAACAATTATATCAAATGATTCTGGATACCCAGCGTGAAGGTGTAAACGTAATAGATATAAACGGGAACATCATCTATGCGAATAAAAGCTCCGCCATCTACGCGCATGCCGACCAGGAGGGCATGATCGGCAAACACATAACCGAGTATTACCCGCGGGCTGTTCTTCTCCAAGTCTTGAAGAGCAAAGGGCCGGTCAGGGATTTTAAAACTGTCCACGACGACGGACGCACTTTTATAGTTAATGCGTTTCCGCTGTTCTCCGCCGGAAATTTCGCCGGCGGTGTGGCAACCTTCCGGGATATAACAGAAATCGAAGAGCTCTCGCGGCAATTGGAGACCCTGGAAATGGAACTGGCCTTCAGCCAGGTGGAGGATGTATTCGAAAACTTCGTCGGCAAAGGTGATAGCCTGGAAGGTGTCCTGGAGAAGGCGCAGCGGTGTATCGCCGCCATCGGCGGGCCCAGGCACTCGGTGATAACGGGTGAGACGGGAACAGGCAAAACGATGCTGGCGAAAGCTATGTATTATTTCGCCGTGAAAAACGGCATCGTCAGGCCGAACGCGCCGTTTATCGAGGTAAACTGCGGGCAGTTCACGAACGCCGACATCGCCGCTATGGAAATCTTCGGAACCGACAAGGGGGCTTTTACCGGCGCGGCCGAAAAGCCCGGCCTGGTCGAATTGGCGAATGGAGGAGTCTTGTTCCTGGACGAGGCCCATTCTCTCGTTCAGCACCAGACCATGTTGCTGAAGCTTATCGAATCGGGTATGGTCCGGAGGATCGGCGGGCGCAAAGACCGTGAGGTTGAGCTGATCGTGATTGCCGCGTCCAGTAAAAATCTGAAAAAAGAGTTTGTTCCGGAACTGTATCAGAGACTTGCCCAATACCAGATCGAGCTTCCGCCTCTGGCGAAGCGAAGTCTGGGAGAAAAGCAGGCGCTGTTTGACCACTTCGTGATGCAGTATTGTGAGCGGGTGCGCATCCGCCAGAATCTCATCCTTAACGTCCGCTTTACAGAACAGTCAAAGGAAATTATATTGAATGCTCACTATGAGCGTAACGTTCGCCAGTTCCGCGATGTGATAAATGCAAGCATCGATGCGGCGGCCCCGCTAGTGAACAAACTTTCCCGCCAGCTAAGCGAGATCAGTGTCGTGGTACACCCCCAAAATATTCCGGTGACGATAATCGACGAAGAACCCGTAAAAGCCTCTCAGGTTGACGGTATGATTCAGGAACTGGCGGAGAAAGGCTTCGGCGCGCGGAAAATTGCCACAAAGCTGCAGAGTATGGGTTACGCTATTGAATATTATCATGTGGCTTATAAACTGAAAAGACTTAGAAACAGCGTTTGAATTTTGTTGTAGTTTCATACGCGTGAATGCTCCGATGGCGTAATCGGAGCATTTTTGTTTCTCACGCGATTGTAACATTATTCTCACGTTTTTCCCCGGAGAGATTGGATATTGGGGTGAAAAGCCTTGATTTTCCTGCATCGCCGGTTCTAATAACATTTGGCACGGAAATTGCTCTAATTAATATTGAAAAGAAAAAACGTTAGCGGGGTATATAATGTGAAAAAAATAACAATAATCGCAACTTAATATGATGACGGTCGTGGGGTTAACATTTAAAATTGTCTGCGCAAGAAGCGGGGATATTTGATCTTCATGGGAGGGGACAAAAAATGGTCAGTAGCATGATACGCGAGATTATCAACGCGATAGGCAAGGATAAGGTTTTGACGGAAAAAGAGGAACTTGCCTGCTACTCGTACGACTGTTCTACATATAAGCACGAACCGGAGCTGGTGGTGCTCGCGCATTCCACCGAGGATGTTATAGCTGTCATGAAGATAGCCCACAAAGCAAAGGTGCCGGTGGTGCCCCGCGGAAGCGCCACGAACCTTTGTGGCGCGACTGTTCCTCTCAAAGGCGGTATTGTCCTTGATGTTCTCTCCATGAACAAAATTATCGAAATAGACAGGGAGAACCTGACGGTTACTTGTCAGCCAGGGGTAATCACTGCTGAGCTCCAAAATACGGTTGAGAAAGAGGGCCTGTTCTTCCCGCCCGATCCCCAGGCCATGAATATGTCGACAATAGGCGGGAACGTCGCACAGGACGCGGGAGGACCGCGCGGGGTTAAGTATGGCGTCATGCATAATTATGTTCTGGGACTCGAAACCGTTCTGGCCGACGGCAGCGTTTTACGGACAGGCGGCAAGACCACCAAAGATGTGAGCGGTTATAACCTCACGCAAATTCTGGTCGGCTCGGAAGGTACCCTGGGGGTATTCACCGAGGTAACGCTGAAGCTCATACCTAAGCCGGAAGCAAAAAGAACGCTGGTCTGCGCCTTCGATAATCTGCATGATGCATCGCGGACGGTGACGAAAATCATCGACCATAAGATTGTCCCTTCGATGCTGGAACTGTTAGACAAAACGAGCGTCAACCTTATCCAGAGCTACGTCGATTCCGGCTATCCGACCGACGCTGCCGGGGTGCTGCTTATCGAGGTGGATGGAAGTCCCTCAGAGGTTGATAAACAGATAATTCTCGTATCCGAACTGTGCAAAGAGTGTAACGCGCGCGAGATCAAAGTGGCCCAGACCACGGAAGAAGCTGATGCTATCTGGGTTGGCCGGCGGTCGGGGTTTGCCGCGCTTTCCGCGTACAAGCCGACAGTTGTGGCCGAAGACGCTGTGGTGCCGCGGGACCGCCTGCCCGAGATGGTGGCCAAGATCCAGGAGATCGCGGCCAAGTATGGCATGCTATTGCCTACGTTCGGGCACGCAGGGGATGGAAACGTACATCCGCACATTTGCTTTGATCCCCGCGATGAAAAAGAGACGGCGAAGGTCCCCTTTATTAAAGATGAGATCTATCACGCCGCGCTCAGCCTCGGGGGCAGCATCAGCGGAGAGCATGGAATCGGCATCGCCAAGAAACACTTGGTGCCCCTGCAGCACAGTGAGCTCAATCTTGGCATCATGCGAGGAATAAAGGCGGTGTTCGACCCCGACAACATCCTTAATCCGGGAAAGGCTATTTAGGTGACCGCCGTGGAAAAGATGGAAAAGCTGGCTAACGTAAAGCCGGGGGTTACTCCCGAATTGGAAAAGCTATACCACGATACCGACAACTGTGTGCGTTGCGGCCGCTGCACAGCGGTCTGCCCGACGTATAAGGCGACCCGTAAGGAGATGATGTCGGCCAGAGGTCGGGTACATTTGGCGAGGAAATACCTAGAAGGAAGCCTGGGAGTGAGCAAGACTTTCAAGCTATACAACGACTTGTGCCTTGGCTGCGGGGCCTGCCTCGAAGTATGTCCGCCCAAGATCAAAACAGACGAGCTCGTCGGCCTGATCAAACAGGATATCTTCGGCAAGCAAGGCCACTCGCTCGACGAGATGATGATGCTTAAGTCTTGTTCCTATCCGCAGTCTTTCCGGTGGATAGTAAAAATGATCGACCTCAATAAGCAACTGGGGCTCGTTCACCTCTTGCCCCCGGAGCTCAAGGCCAAGGCCAACATGTTCCCGCCGGCTCCAGACAAAACGTTGGGGGATTTGGTCAAGGGCGTGGAGCTGACCCGAGGCGGCGGACGACCCAAGGTCGGGTACTATCCGGGCTGTCTGACGCAATCGCTCTATCCCGACGTGGGTATGGCGGTGGTCAAGGTGCTTATCAATCATGGTTACGACGTCGTAATTCCTGCCGAGACGGTGTGCTGCGGGCTACCCCACAAGGAGGGCGGCGAGCATTCCGAACACCGGAAGCTGGCCGGCAAGAACATCGAGTTTTTTGCCAGCCAGGAGGTCGATTATATCGTGACCAATTGCGGTACATGCACTCACGCTCTCAAGGAGTACGGCCACATCTTCATGCACGATCCGGCGATGACGGGCAAAGCCGAAGAGTTTGCGGCCAAAACCCGCGACATCATGGATTTTCTCACCGAGGTCGCCGGCCTTAAGGCCGGGCCGCGGTCCCTAGGCGGGATAAAGGTTACTTATCACGATTCGTGCCATCTCAGCCGACGCCTGGGTGTTGTCAAGCAGCCCAGGAAGTTGCTGGCCGCTTTGCCGGGGCTGACGTTCCAGGAAATGCCGAAAGCCAACTGGTGCTGCGGCGCGGCAGGGTCCTACAGTTTCAAGCATCCCGCGACTGCCCGGCAAATTCTCGAACAGAAGATGGCTAATGTTGCCGCAACGGGAGCGCAGGTGGTTACGGCGGGTTGTCCGTCATGCCTTATGCAGCTGGACTATGGAAAGCGCGAGTTCGGGGTGGATTGCCTGGTCAAGCATCCCGTCCAACTGCTCGCCGATACTTTTTGCAACTGAGGGAAGGAGGCTAGGCGTCCAATATAGCGAGACTAAAGACAGTTAAGACAATAATAGGGAGGCAATCAAAATGGCGAAAAAGAGTATTCTCGACTTCCAGAGCATGGTGAGCAAGGGTGAAAAAATCGTTTACCTGACCGCCTACGACTACCTTACGGCCAAGATGCAGGAAAAGGC
>JAVKTQ010000025.1 GCA_031460455.1 Sporomusaceae bacterium | reverse complement strand
GTACGGCACGCTCGCCTACGAGGATAAACGCCTTCAGGACGACCAGACGGCTTCCGACAGCTATGTGCCCAAGAAGAGCCACGCCCTCAGCGCCGTCCTGGCCGGCAATTTCGCCGACAGCTGGCTGGACGGGGGCGTGAACAGCTTCAGCGTCAGCCACTATAGAGGACGGCTGAGCATCGAGGACGCCGCCACGGCGACCAACGACGACGCGACCGCCAGGACGGCCGGCGGGTTCGCGAAAACGGTCTTCGTCTTCCAGCGGCAGCAGTATTTGGCCAAAGACCTGAATTTTCACCTGAACTTCACCGGCCAACTGGCCGACAAGAATCTCGATTCGTCGGAAAAACTGTTCCTCGGCGGCGCGGACGGCGTGCGAGCCTTCCCGCAGGGAGAGGCGGCGGGCGACGACGGCTACAAGCTTACGGGGGAACTGAGGTGGCGACTGCCGGGCCTGTCGGCCGGCAAGGACAGTGTATACCTGGTCGGGTTTTACGACTACGGCAGCGTAACGGTCAACCACAAGCCGTGGGCGGGAGCGGGCGAGCAGAACCGCCGCAGCCTGATGGGGGCGGGCCTGGGAGTGCTGTGGGCGCGCAGCCCGGACTTCGCGCTCAGGCTCGACTACGCCTGGAAGATCGGCCGCGAGCAGGCGACGGCGGATACGGATAAGAACGGCAGACTGTGGCTACAGGGAATCAGGTACTTCTAACAGGACAAAAACGGGCGGGTAAAGCCTGAACCGGTCTGAGCGCCGGCGCGGGAATACCCGCCCGCTGCGGTAATAATCGGGCCCGACTGATTATTAAGGAGGAATCGTTATGCAACGCAAATGGAAACGGCGCTGGCAGCGCCTGGCGAAGACGGTAATGCCGCCGGTGGCGGCGGGGATGCTGATGCTGGGCGCGTACGGCCCGGCGTGGGCGGCTCCGAGCGGCGGGACGGTGACGGGCGGGGCGGCGACGATCGCGACAAGCGGCGCTACGACGACGGTCACCCAGACGACGAACCGGGCGGCGATCAACTGGCAGAGCTTCGGAATCGCCGCGGGCGAAGCGGTGACCTTCGTACAGCCGTCGGCATCGGCGGTGGCCCTCAACCGGGTGGTGGGAAGCAGCGCCTCGAATATTCACGGGAGGCTGTCGGCCACCGGCAAGGTGTTTCTGATAAACCCGAACGGCATCCTGTTCGCGCCGGGGGCGCAGGTGAACGTGGGCGGCCTGGTGGCGTCGACGCTGAATATGGCTGACGGCGATTTCATGAACGGGAAGTATGTTTTCACGAAAAACGGCAACGCGGGCTCGGTCGTCAACCAGGGGACGATTACAGCCGGCGACCATGCGGTGCTCATCGGCCCGCAGGTAAGGAACGAGGGGGTCATCGCGGCCCGCGTAGCGGCCCTGGCGGCGGGCGACAGGGTGAGCCTCGACTTTTCCGGGGACAAGCTGCTGAACGTTACGGTGGACACGGCGGCGGCCGGCAGCAGCGTCGCCAACAGCGGCACGATAACGGCGGACGGCGGGCTGGTGGTGATGACCGCGGGGACGAAGGACGCGCTGCTCAATACCGTTGTCAACAACAGCGGCGTGATAAGGGCGCAGAGCGTCAATAACGTCAATGGCGTCATCCGCCTGGAGGGCAACACGGCTATCAACAGCGGCGTGCTGGACGCCAGCGGCAGGGCGGCCGGGCAGACGGGCGGCACGGTCAAGGTGCTGGGCGACAATGTCACGCTGGCGGCGACGGCGGCGGTCGACGTATCCGGCGACGCCGGCGGCGGCACGGCCCTGATCGGCGGGGCGTACCAGGGCGGCGGCAGCGAATACGCGGCGACCAACACGACGGTGGAGAAGGGCGCGACGATAAACGCGGACGCGATAACGAGCGGCAACGGCGGCCAGGTGGTGGTGTGGGCCAAGGATAAGACCGACTTCGCCGGGACGATAACGGCGAGGGGCGGCGCGGAGTCCGGCGACGGCGGCACTGTGGAGGTGTCGGGCAAGAAGACGCTGGTCTACAGGGGCCGGACGGACGCGACGGCGGCTAACGGCAAGCGGGGCAGCCTGCTGCTCGACCCCAGCGACTACACGATCGGCACTGGGGCGACAGGGGAAAACTACTGGAACAACGCCGACCTGGTCGCCCAGTTGGCCACCGCCGACGTGACGGTAGCCACCGCCGCCGCCGGCAGCGGCAACGGCGACATTATAGTCGACGCACCGATAGACTTCCAGGATGGCACAAAAACCCCAACCCTCACCCTCAATGCCCACCGGGATATAGTATTCAACCAACAGGTCACCTCGGTGATCGGCTCGGATAGCTACAGTATTACATATGGCCGGCGAACTCTCTTGCTTTTCGGTTCTGCCGGCCGCAATATCTGGATAAACGCCCCGCTGACGGTGAGGATCCTCGACCTGCAAACGGCCAGGACCGGCGGCGGCGGCAATATCTACATCAACACCCCGGAACTGTTTGCCAACTATAAGATGTGGCTCAAAGGCAACCTCACCCTCGGGCAGAACGTGAAGATCACCGTCACCGGCCCCGGGGGGACAGACGGCCAGCTCTTTATCGGCGGCCCGCTAGATGCGACCGACCCGGAAAGCAAAATGGTAGACGGCTGGGTGAAAGGCAACGGCCACGACCTGACGCTCTCCAACGGCTACAACGCCGCGCAGGGGATTAAGGGGTATTCCGTGTTTACCGAGTTCTACAGTTCGATAAACGCGGCAGACAATGTACGCAATCTGAACCTGGAGACGAACAACATCAGATTTTATGGACCTATCGCCCTCACCGGCTCGCTGACGGCGCCCACCGTGAGCTATTACAATTTCGCCGGCAACCTCACCAGCGGCTTCGGTGTGACGATGAATGGAGGCAGTATCACCACCGCCGGCGACCAGACCTACGCGGGGCGGCCGCAATTGGGGGGCAGCGGTGCTCTGACCAGCACCGGAGGCAAAATAACCCTTAGTCAAGGGCTGTATAGCCCCGACAACGCCGCGGTCTCGCTCCAGGCCGACGACGTCACCGCCGGCGGCATAGTCCTTGGCGGCACCTCGAATATCGGGACGCTGACGGTGAAGAGCAAGGTTACCGTCGGTGGCACCATCGAAAGCTCCGGCAATCAGACCTACGAGAAAGCGGTGACCCTCAGCGGCGCCACTACCTTGAGAAACAAGACCAACGCCAGCGGCGTCTCCGTCACCTTCGCGGACACCGTCGACGGGGCTAACATTTTCACGGTGAATGTGAGCGGCAGCGCCACCTTCGCGAAGGCGGTGGGCGCCGCCACGCCTCTTACCAGCGTTGACCTGGCGGCCGGCGGCGGCATCAACGTAAACGGCGGCAGTGTCACCACCACCTCGGTCCAGAATTATAGAAACGCCGTCACTCTCGGCGCCGACACCGTCCTGACCGTCACCAGCGGAAACATTACCCTGTCGACCGTCGAAGGCGGCAGCCATACCCTGACGGTCAAGGCCGGCGGGTCCGTTGTACTGAACGCTTCGAGCCAGATACGGTCGACGGCGGCCGGCAACGCCGTTATCCTGGCGGCCGGCAGCTACTTCAGAAACCTCGCCGGCGCGAATGCCATCAATACGCCCAACGGCCGCTGGCTGGTGTACTCCCAGAACCCGGGCAACGCCATGGAGAGACGCGACGGGCTGGCCTACGCCTTCAAGCAGTACAACACCGCCTACGGCGGAGAGGTGCAGGGAACGACCGGCAACGGCTTCATCTACACGCTGGCGCCGACGGTGACCGTCGGACTGACGGGCACGGTGGCCAAGACGTACGACGGCACCGACGCCGCAACGCTGACGGCGGCCAACTATACTAAAAGCGGCGCGGTGACGGCCTACGGCGTGACGGATACCGTCAACGTGAGCGGCGGCACGGCGGCCTACGCCGACAAGAACGCCGGCAGCGGCAAGACGGTCACGGTGAGCGGCCTGACGGTCGACTCGGCCACGGACAGCACCGGCGCGACTGTCTACGGCTACGGCATCGCCAACGCGGGCGGCAGCGCGAGCGGCAACGTGGGCACGATCGACAAAGCGAACCTGACGGTGACCACAGGCGACGTCACCAAGACGTATAACGGCACGACGGCGGCGGCGGGCAGCGCGGCGGCGACCGGCGGCACGCAGCTTTACGGCACGGACACTTTGAGCGGCGGCACGTTCGCTTTCGCCGACAAGAACGCCGGGACGGGCAAGATGGTGACGGTGAGCGGCGTGACGGTGAACGACGGCAACGGCGGCAACAATTACACGGTGACTTACGCCGCCAACACGACGAGTACGATCAACAAGGCGAATCTGACGATCAGCACCGGCAACGTCACCAAGACGTACGACGCCACGACGACGGCGGCGGGCAGCGCGACGGCGACCGGCGGCACGCAGCTTTACGGCGCAGACACTTTAAGCGGCGGCACGTTCGCCTTCACGGACAAGAACGCCGGGACGGGCAAGACGGTGACGGCGAGCGGCGTGACGGTGAACGACGGCAACGGCGGCAACAATTACACGGTGACCTACGCCGCCAACACGACGAGCACGATCAATAAACGCGACATCGCCGTGACGGCGAGCGGCCAGAACAAGACGTACGACGGTACGACGGCCGCAACCGTAACCTACGGCGACAACCGGGTGACGGGCGACAGCCTGACGGTGGGCGGGGCGGCGGCGTTCGCCGACAAGAACGCCGGCACCGGCAAGGCGGTGAGCGTGAGCGGCATCAGCCTGGGCGGCGCGGATGCGGGCAACTATAACCTGACAAATAGCACGGCGGCGACGACGGCGGATATCGCTAAACGCGCCCTGACCGTCGCCGCGAGCGGCCAGAATAAGACGTACGACGGCACGACGGCCGCGACGGTGACGTACGGCGACAACCGCATCGCGGGCGACAGCCTGACGGTGGGCGGCACGGCGGCGTTCGCCGACAAGAACGCCGGCAGCGGCAAGACGGTGATCGCCAGCGGCATCAGCGTGAGCGGCGCGGACAAGGACAACTACACTTACAATGCCACGGCAACGACGACGGCGGATATCGCCCGGAAGGCGATCGCGGCGACAGGGCTGACGGCGGAGAACAAGGTGTACGACGGCACGACGGCGGCGACCGTGAAGACCGGCGGCGCGACGCTGTCCGGGGTTATCGGCGGCGACGCGGTCAGCGTGGCTGGGGCTGCCGGCGCCTTCGCGGACAAGAACGCCGGCACGGGCAAGACGGTAAATATCGGCGGCGTAACCCTGAGCGGCGCAGATGCCGGCAATTACACGGCGACCGCGAATGCAACGACGGCGGATATCACGCCGGCCGCCCTCAAGGTAACGGCCGACAACGCCAGCAAGACGCAGGGCCAGACAAACCCGGCGCTGACTTACAGCTACAGTGGCTTCGCCAGCGGCGAAACGGCGGCCGTGCTGACAGGCGGGACGACGATCGCTACGGCGGCGACGACAACTTCGCCGGCGGGCAGCTATGCCATCAACCTGTCAGGCACGCTGGCCTCGCCGAACTATACCATCTCTTATGTCGACGGCGTGCTGACGGTACGCTCGACGACCACCCCTGGCTATACCGGCGCGGTCGGCCCGGCCGGTCAGCTAGCGTCCGGCGGCAGCTTCGGCGGCACCAGTTTGGGCGGCGGTTTCGGCGGTACCGGCGCAGGCGGCGGTTTCGGCGTTAGCGGCGCAGGCGGCGGCTTCACGGGCGGCGGCTTGAGCGGCACGAGCGCGGGCGGCACCGGGGCGGGCGGCATCGTGCTGGGAGGCCTGGTGAACATCGCCGGCTCGGGCGTGAATGCCGGCGGCGGCTCCGGCTTCGGCGGCAACACGGGCGGCACGGGGCAAACCGGCCAGAACCGGTAGCAAGGAGCAGGGTAGCCTGTGACAACGGCCGCGAACGATAAAGAAGCAATATTCTGAACGGAATTTGTTGTTGACAGCGGGGCCGGGTGCTGGTATATTTGAAAGTAACTTAGATAAAGCAGGCGACGGAGCCTTCGTAGGATTACTACGGGGGCTCTTTGCGTTTGCTAGCGACGATGACGTCCGCGCTTTTGCCGGGCGTCATTGTGTTTATTTTGAGAGAGGTGGAACGCCAATTAAGATGAAAGAGGGTGTTCCCAAGTGTCGAAGAAGTTCTGGACTATTTTGGGTTTATGTTTAATTTTCATGGTTATTTTCGCTCCGCTGGCCCTGGCGGCCGAGGAGGCAAAGCCGGAAGCAGCCGCGGCGGTCGCGAAGGTGGACACGGGCGATACCGCCTGGGTGCTGGCCTCTTCCGCTCTCGTTATGCTGATGACGCCGGGCCTGGCTCTTTTCTACGGCGGGATGGTGCGGACAAAGAACGCGCTGTCGACGATTATGCAGAGTTTCTTTATTGTCGGCCTTATTTCGGTGCAGTGGGTGCTGTGGGGCTATACGCTGGCTTTCGGCCCCGATATCGGCGGCCTGATCGGCGGGTTCGATTTCCTCGGTCTTACGGGTGTCGGCGTGGAGCCGAACAGCCCGACCTCGACGATTCCCCATCTGGCGTTCATGGTTTTCCAGGGGATGTTCGCCGTTATCACGCCGGCGCTGATCACCGGCGCGTTCGCCGAGCGGATGAGGTTCCCCGCGTTCGTGGCGTTCGTACTGATCTGGGCTACCTTTATTTATGACCCTGTGGCTCATATGGTGTGGGGCGGCGGCTGGATGATGTCCCTCGGGGTGCTGGATTTCGCGGGCGGCACGGTCGTCCATATCCTCTCCGGGGTGTCCGGCCTGGTGGTGGCGCTGGTGCTGGGCAAGCGCAAGGGCTACGGCACCGAGGCGATGCTCCCCCACCACTTGCCGATGACGGTGCTCGGCGCATCGCTGCTGTGGTTCGGCTGGTTCGGCTTCAACGCCGGCAGCGCCCTGGGCGCCAACGGCCTGGCGGCGACCGCTTTCGTGACAACCAACACGGCCGCGGCTGCGGCTACGGTTTCGTGGGTGTTCGCCGAGTGGCTGCATCGCGGCAAGCCGACGGTGCTTGGCGCGGCGTCGGGTTGTGTGGCCGGCCTGGTGGCCATTACGCCGGCGGCCGGGTTTGTGGCGCCCCTGCCTGCCGTTATCATCGGCCTGGCGGCCGGCGTGATCTGCTACCTGGCGGTGGGCGTGGTGAAGGCCAAACTGGGCTACGACGATTCGCTGGACGCGTTCGGCGTCCACGGCATCGGCGGCACCTGGGGCGCAATCGCGACCGGCCTGTTCGCCTCGAAGGCGGTGAACGAGGCGGGCAACGACGGCCTGTTTTACGGCAACCCCGACCTGGTGATGACGCAGCTCGTCGGTGTGGGCGCGAGCTGGGCGATCGCGATCGTGGGCACGTTTATAATCCTGAAGATCGTGGGGGCTGTGATGCCGCTGCGGGCGACTGAGGAGCAGGAGATCCAGGGACTCGATATCACGGAGCACGGCGAGCGCGGCTATGCGTACCAGGATTTCGCCGCCGGCCTGCCTGTCGCCCACGCTGCGCCGTTCGCCGTCAGCCAGTCGGGCGCGGCGGCCAAGGTCAGCCTCAATTCGTAAGCGGAAGGAGGAGTTTGCGTGGAAAAGATAACGAAGATCGATATTATCACCCGCCCCGAGAAGCTCGAGGAGCTGAAGGAGGCGATGAACGCCATCGCGGTGACGGGGATGACGGTCACCCAGGTGTACGGCTGCGGGCTGCAGAAGGGGTATAAGGAGGTCTACCGCGGCAAGGAGGTGACGATTAACCTCGTGCCCAAGGTGAAGGTAGAGATCGTGGTGTGCGAGGTGCCGGTGGAACGGGTGGTGGAGACGGCCAAACGCGTCTGTCGCACCGGCAATGTGGGCGACGGCAAAATCTTCGTCTACCCGCTGGAGAACGCCGTCCGCATCCGCACCGGCGAGGAAGGCCCCGACGCCATCAAGGACCCCAAGGATATGCCGGCGATAAAAAAATAACGGCCTCCACGGCCCTTTTCAGATAACGATAAGCATTGTATCCGCAGAGCCGTAAGCCGGACAGCGCGGCTCTGCGGATTTCCCTCCACTAAGAAATCAACGCGGCGGCTTCCCATGGCGACCGCCGCTCAAAAACGAATATCCCTCCCGGCTAGGAACGAATTACTTTGCTACCTCTCTCGCCGGCCACTCGATGCCGGCATCTTTTTAATAAAACGGCGGCAGTCTTTGAGACTGCCGCCGTGATGTGTTTTTATAAAGGAATTTGTTTTTCCTTGTATAACTGTGGTAAATGAGGTGATGAACTTGTTAGAAATCCGCCTTCTTGCCACAGTAAGTATAATTGGATTAGTTTTTTGCGCCTTCTCCTGGTACACGCAATATCTGCCCGGCTATTTCGATTCTACTATAGCCACCCAGGATTGGTGGAAAAACGGATTACTGAATACGGGAACCGGAATGATTACAAGTGTTATAGTGGTAATTCTATATAATAGAATTTTGGCAAAACATGAGGCCGACAGACGAAATAGACGAATACTTTTTGCTTTCGAACGATTAGGTACACGGATAAATGGTGTCCTTTTCACCTTATATGAATTGCATAAGGGAACCGCCTTAGTAAAACCCGATAGTCCAATTAATACTTTTGAGGATATTTTTGATGATGCTTTTTTTACTAATGTATCATCATTTTCCATAGAAAGCTCGTGGGGTCCTATTACTATCAATACGTTTGTTGAACAATTTATTAAATTCTACGAAATGATGGATAGAACAATAAAGGATTGTTCAGACTGTATGGACCATGAAACTTTATTACTATTAGATAAATTGACTACTTCAGAATTTATGGACTACGTCAAACTTTATCCAATAAAAGAACAGAAAAAGAGAGATGACAAGGAAAAATATGGCCCCTTTTGGCCTTTTGTTAATGACCCTGCCTATTTCACTTTTCGAGGACGAATCGCGGGATCAGGTGGTTTCAAGGAATACATAACGGATTTAATAGAATTAATTCGACTTCATAATATAGATGCGACCAGAAAAATCTTACCGGAAGTTTCTTTTGGGCACACCTCTATCGCGGTCGGAGGTTTGCGAGAAAAAACTTGAATTAATCCCGCAGGGGCGCAAGTGGCCGGCGACATTGCGGAGGACGATTACGCGCCGTCGGCGAAGCAGGCCGGTAACACGAACGTACGCCCGTCCATGGACGGACGGGCGAGGAGCCATCTGTCACGGACGACAGTTGGCGACGGTACGGCTGTGTCGGCCCGAGCCATACGGCGCGTTCGCCCGGAGCACTGGAGCCGGAGGTTTGCGCCCCGGAGGGGCAATGGCACAAAGTATCGTCAGGGCAGCGGCCCCTCTCCCCCGCTCCCGGACAGTAACGGCTGAATACGAAACGGCGGCAGTCATAATGACTGCCGCCGTGATGTGTGATTGCTTCCGTTTTCATGTCGCCAGCAGCTCTTTTAACGCTGCCACACGTTTGTTTATGCCGTCGATATGTTGCTCGTCGGTAGTTGAAGGGTCCTGAGTGGCATAATAAATCTCGCAAGGGAGTTTATCACAGTGGCCGCAGTGTTCATAGCCTTTTTCATTGATACAGCAGGCATACATCGGGCAGGTATCCAGCCCAACATACTGAGCCCAGTAGACCCTGCCCGCAATAGCCCGGCACCCTGCGCAACTCTTGCCAAAATCTTTGCAGCCGTCACAGCTCAACCCACATGGACTTAGCACTATAAACACCTCTATTTCGGTAATAGGCAAAAGCTTTTCCTGTCTATTGCCTTTATTTCCCTTTAAAATTGCCCCAATATTGGTTTTCCTTCTCCTGGCTTGTCGCTTGCCTGACCATTGAATGAATTATCGCCTCGGCATCTTGGACAATTTCCGCTGAAATGCTTTCGACAACATCATTATTGGCCTGAGGAATTTGCGCTCTTATAAGTGCTATAATGCTACTTTTGTCTATCACCGGTTTCCCTCCCGTTATCCTTCAATAAACCATTCAACCGGCACGGAACAGATAAACCGCCTACCGGTTTGCCGGTTTTAATTGCAGAACAAGTGTTCGGTTATATTATAATATTTTGCTGCTAAGAAATCAATAAAAAGAGAACTGGGATGTTCTCCCGGTTCTCGCCTATATTTACCTTAGAGATTTATGCTTGATAACTAAGTGTAAGTGTTGGCAGGTCGGGTTTGTTATGCATTTGTTTCATTGGGCCGGAGCACTGGGGGCGAGGGGGCGTTTTTTGTTTCGGTAGGCGACGATGGCGGTCACCAGGGCTACCGCGCCAATGAGCGAGGCGCCGGCGGCCAGGACGATTTCGTAATCGAAGTATTGTTTGAGGGAGCTGGACAAGATCACGGAGAATATGATGCCGGCCGAGCCGGAGGCGAGGAAGAAGGAGGTGGTGCGGGGCGAGGGCTTTGGGGTCTGGAAGGTGCCGAAGGAGATGAGGGTGGGGTAAAGGCTGGAGTAGGCGAAGCCCTTGATGCCGATGAGCACCATGGCCTGGGCGTAGGTCGCCGCGCCCAGGAGGCCGAAATAGGCGACGCTGGCGACGGCGGCGCTGACGATGATGTATTTGGCAAGCGATATCCGGGAGAGGATGAAGCTGCCGGCCAGGCGCCCGGTGGTGATACAGCCCCACCAGAGCGAAAGGGCGGCGCTCGCCATGACTACGCCGACGGCCAGGCGGTCCATGAGGTATTGGATGATCCAGTAGCCGAAGATGAATTCGGAGATCATGAAGCAGAAGACGGACAGGCCGGCGAGGAATACGTTGAGGCTCCAGTCGACTTTCTCGGCGCCGCGGTCGGCTTTTTTCGGCGCGAAGGTTTTCAGTTGGGGGATGAAGGTACCGAGGATGACGGCTAGCAGCATGGCTACGACGGCATAGTATACACCCTGCCAGGTGACGCCCCGGTCCAGCGCGAGGCCGGCCAGGATGGGGCCGACGATCGAGCCGACGGCGTAGAAGAAGGTGACGGCGATGGATTTCGCCGCCCTGACTTTGGCGTCATAGAGAAGCAGGGTGACGTGGAAGGCTGTCGGCAGCAGGATGCCCATGCCCAGACCGAATATGAACAGGAAGACGGTGAAGACGATAAGGGTGGGCGCGTTGGCGAAGCAGATTATCGCCACGGCGGCCAGAGCGCAGTAGGCCCGCAGCAGGCTGCGGACGCTGAACTTCTCCAGCATCCACCCGACGCTGAAGACGGAGGTGGCGTAGGCGACTGAGTAAACGGTGAAGCAGTAGCCGATGATGTAGTTTTCGACGGCGAAGCCGGCCGCGATGTACTTGTTGACCAGACCGGCGATGCTGGCGGTGCTGCCGAGGGTGAGGATCATGAAGTAGAGTAGGCCGTTTAGAACCACATGACTGCTTCCGGGCAAACCAATCCCTCCGAATCGTCATTCTGCCGCATGACTCGCGATTTGCTCAATATCTTTCATTGTAACATATATTGTCAATTTTGCCTTCCGGGTGATACCGGGCTTTTGCCGACCAGGAAAATCCGGGCGGCAGTCTTTCGGCTGCCGCCGCGATAGTTAGTAAATAGGCTTGAGCTATCGCCTGCCGCAAACTAGCGGCGCGCTCACGCCTTGTTTTGACAAGGATTGACAATTTTCTTGTTTTCGCCGGAAAACGGAGAGGATTATCGGCGGGTGAGACCGAATGATGACTGAAATTACTTAACGAATTATTAGCGGACGGCGGTATGTATGGCAAGAGCGGGAAAACAGGACAACGCGGCGCAGTTGATGCGCGTCCTCGACAACCTGGTGGACGGATTTTTCTCCTTGGACGGCGCGGGGAGAATATTTTTCATGAATAGGGCGGCCCGGTCGATGCTGGCGCCGGCGGGCGCGGACCCGACGGGGAAGCATTTCGCCGCGGCCGATTTCGTCATCCCCCTGCTGGCGGAGAAGATCCGCCTGGCGACCGACAGGAGGGAAGGGGTCTATTTCGAGACGTTTGCGGCCAAGCCGGGAAGATGGCTGGAGGTGGCCCTATTCCCGTCGGCGGAGGGGCTGGCGGCGACTTTCCGCGATATCAGCGAAATGAAGCTAACCGAGGAAAGACTGCGGATTATTTTTGACGCCACCCCGCACGCAATGGCTCTTTTGACCTGGCCGGAGGCGAAGTTCGCCGAGGTGAACGGGGCGTGGCTGCGCAGCCTGGGCTTTGCCAGGGAAGAGGTGCTGGGGAAGACGGGCACGGAGCTGGGGCTGTGGGACGAGGCGACGCGCGACGAGCTGCGGAGGCTGCTGCTGGCGGAGGGCTGTATCCGGGATAAGGATGTCCCGGTGCGGTCCAAGAACGGCGAGTGCGTGATGGCGCTCTTAAATGTGGAGTTCATCGAGCTCCAGGGCAGGAGGTATGCGATGGCTTCGTCGCTGGATATAAGCGAACGGCGGCGGGCCGAGGAGCTGGCGAGGGAGCAGCTTGATCTGCTGGAGGATTGCTCGGACGCGGACACGGGCACGGTGACGCTGATCGTGGACGAGGAGGGCGATATTGTCCGGTGCTTCGGCGAGAAGAGCATGCTGCCGGGCAACTCCGAGGGGCAGAATCTGCGCACCGCCCTGCCGCCGCCGGCGGCCGCGGACCTGCTGACGATGCTGGCTGCGGTGCTGCGGGAGGGCGCCGCCCGGACGACGGAGTTTCGGGCCGAGGTCGGTGAGCTGACGATGTCCATCAGGGTTACGGCGGCGCCGATGACGCGCCGCTACCGCGGCAAGCGGACGGTTTCTTTCCGCGTCCGCGATATCACGGCGGAGAAAGCTGCCGAGGAAAAGACGGCGTTGACGGAGCAGGCTTACGGCCGCAGCACGTTTTTCAACAGTCTGGTGACGGGCGGCCATCCGGCGGAGTATGTGGCCAGCGTGCTGGAGGGCTACGGGGTGGACACTCATGCCGACTACGCCTGCTTCGCGCTCATGGTGGCGCGGGTGGAGCCGCTGGCGCCGGAATGCTGGCCTACCGGGGAGCAGGTGGCGCCGCAGGCGGCCGCCAAGGGCGATATCGTCGCCTGGCTGGCGCGGAGCGAACCGGGGTGGGCGTGGCAGACGAACGGGCTTATCGCGATGCTTGTGCCTGCGGACAAGGCGGGGCGGACGAAGGAGAGCCAGTTGGCGTTCGCCGCCCGCCTGGCAAGGGAGACGGAGGCGAGGTTCGCGTTCACGCAGGTGGCTGTGGGTGTGGCGGCGACACCGGGCGAGAAGGCGACGCTCGATCTGGAGGAACTGTACGGCAGAGCGGCCGAAGCTTTGCTGCTGTGCGAGCGCCAGGAGGGCCGCCGGGTGGTGCATCACGCGGACACCGGCCTTTATCAGGTGGCTTTCCAGTTGCTGAAGGACAGGAATATCCAGCGGATCGTGAAGGATATGATCGGCGGCCTGGCGGAGTACGACCGGAGGCACGACAGCAATCTGCTGGCCACGCTCGAGCGGATCATCGAGGAGGAAAACCTGCGGATCGTCGCCGACAAGATGTTCATCCACCACAACACGGCGATCTGGCGGAAGAAACGGATCGAGAAGCTGCTGGCGCTGTCGCTCGACTCGTTCGAGACGCGGGCGATGGTGTCGCTGTATCTGAAGGTGTGGAGGCTGCTGGGCCGGAACTGAATTTGCGAAAAACGCCGCCCCGTTGTCGACGGACGACAACGGGGCGGCGTTTTTTTGTGTCCTGGATACAGTATAATTTATAATTGTTTTTTGATAATATTAATTTGCTGTTATTTCTCGCAAATAGCTCTTACTTTCAGAAACATTTTCCCCGATAATGTTTCTGACGGTCTTGTAGAAGAAGAGCAAAAAATGTCATAAGTGTATATTTTTTGACGTATGAGCACACATTTTCCACCTTTTTGTAGAAAGAGCGTTTTGCGCCAGAAACGCTGTGAAGCCGCTAATCACAGGGAAGACAGGGGTTTTTGGCAAGTTTTTTACATGTCCACCTTTCGGCAGACGCTTAATGCGGCGGCTGTCCTGTATGGTATAGACACCAAGGGTGTATCCGCTTACGGACATGTTCCCGCGGAGGAAAGGCAAGCCGCGTCGCCTTGGGAGGGGTAAGGGCGCGTTGATGATATATCGGGTAGACAATTATGGGGGACAAGGCAAAAGGAGAGATTAGAATGAAACTGTCACAGAATTTACACAGCAAAGGGACGAGCAGCGGCATGATGAACAGCCTGCAAACGAAGCTAACCGTGATTATTCTGACGATTTTCCTCGTCGCGATGGGCGCGCTGGGCGGGCTTAACTACTGGCAGGCGAACAAGATGCTGACAGAGCAAATTTTCGCAGATTTAGGGGACATGGCCAAGGCTGAAGGCGGAAATATCGGCGACTGGCTGGAGGCCCGCATGGGCGAGATGACGATGATGGCGGTGGCGCCGGTTATCCAGGGCGGCAAGGCGGAGGAGATAATGCCTTTCCTGGTCAACGCCGCCAAGGCGAACAAGGTGTACGACACTATCGGCTACATCCTGCCGGACGGATCGTATATAAACTCGTCAGGGGCGAAGGGCAGCCTGGCGGACCGCGATTACTTCAAGAAGGCGATCAAGGGCGAGGCGACCGTCTCCGACCCGATGATTTCCCGCTCGACCGGCCACCCGGTGACGGTGGTGGCGGTGCCTGTTAAGGCGGCGGACGGCAGGATCGTGGCCGTGCTGTACGGGGCGTTGGATATGCAGGCCATCACCAAGGAAGTGCTTGAGGTGAAGGTGGGCAAGACGGGCTACGCTTATGTGATCCAGGGCGACGGCACGATCATCATGCACCCGAACAAGGACCTGGTGATGAAGTACAACCCCGCCAAGGACGACAAGAGCCCCGCGCTGGCCGCGGCGACGCAGCGGATGGTGAAGGGCGAGAAGGCGGTCATGACTTACGAGTTCCAGGGGATCAAGAAGATGATGGCTTTCGGGCCGGTGCCCGGCACGCAATGGTCGATCGCGGTCTCCGGCCCGATCGACGAGGTGACTGAGGGACTCGCGACGCTGCGTAATATCTCGCTGGCCACCGTCGCGGTGGTGCTAGTGATCGCCGCGCTGGCGATGACGCTGATAACGCGGCGGATCGTCGGGCCGCTGAAGCTGATGGTGGCCCAGGTGCAGGAGGTGGCCGCGGGCGATCTGACGGACAAGGAGCGCACCGTGTACTCGCAGGACGAAGTGGGCCAACTGGCGGACGCGATTACGGCGATGCGCGGCAATCTGCGCAATCTGGTGAGGCAGATCAACGCTAACGCCGACCAGGTGGCGGCGTCTTCGGAGGAGCTGACGGCGAGCGCCGAGCAGTCGACCCAGGCGGCCAACCAGATCGCGACGTCGATCATGAGCGTGGCCGGCGCGGCGACCGAGCAGGTGACGGCAGCCAACGAATCGGCGTCGGTGGTGGAGCAGATGTCGGCCGGCCTCCAGCAGGTGGCGGCGAACGCCAACCATATGGCGGCGCAGTCGGCCCGGGCGGCCGAGCAGGCCAAGGAGGGCGGACAGTCGGTCGACAAGGCGGTAAGCCAGATGTCGCATATTGAGAATACGGTGAATACGTCGGCCAAGGTGGTGGCCAAGCTGGGCGAGCGCTCGAAGGAGATCGGCCAGATCGTGGATACCATTTCCGGTATCGCCGGCCAGACGAACCTGCTGGCTTTGAACGCGGCGATCGAGGCGGCGAGGGCCGGCGAACAGGGCCGGGGCTTCGCGGTGGTGGCCGAGGAGGTCAGGAAGCTGGCCGAGCAGTCGCAGGAGGCGGCGAAGAAGATCGCCGATCTGATCGGCGAGATCCAGGGCGACACCGATAAGGCGGTCGTGGCGATGAGCGACGGCACGCGGGAAGTGAAGACAGGCGCCGAGGTGGTCAATGCCGCCGGTACGGCCTTCCGGGAGATCATCGAGCTGGTGACGGAGGTCTCCAGCCAGGTGCGGGAGATTTCGGCGGCGGTTCAGGAGATGGCGGGCGGCAGCCAGCAGATCGTGGGCTCGGTGCGCAAGATCGATACGCTGAGCAAGTCGTCGGCGGCCGAGTCGCAGAGCGTGTCGGCGGCGGCCGAGGAGCAGCTGGCGTCGATGGAGGAGATCGCTTCTTCGAGCCAGGCGCTGGCGAAGCTGGCCGAAGACCTGCAGGTCGCGGTGAGCAAGTTCCGGGTATGACGGAGAAGGAGTGAATGATATGGCTTCGGAACAATTGGTCGTATTCCAGCTCGGGAGCGAGGAGTACGCGGTGTCGATATCCCAGGTGAAGGAGATTATCCGCTACGGCGGGGCGACGAAGCTGCCGAACACGCCTGCGCATATGGAGGGGATTATCAATCTCCGCGGCAAGGTGATCCCGGTGGTCGACCTGGCGAAGCGGTTCGGCCTTGCAAGGGCCAGGCAGGGCGACGTGCAGGCGCTGATCGTGGAGGCGGCCGGCCGCGAGGTCGGGATGGTGGTGGATGGGGTCAGCGAGGTTCTGCGGCTGGAGGATACCGCAATCGAGCCGGGCCACACGGTCAGCCACGCCGGAGAGTTCCTGCGGGGCATCGGCAAGGTGGGCGAACGCCTGCTGATAATCCTCGACCTCGACAAGCTGTTCAGCGCAGAAGAGCATGGAGAAATGCGGGCGGCCGGTTAGCCGCCCGGCCATAGAGAAAGCGGCGGTCCGGACGGACCGCCGCTTTAGACTGTCGATAAAGGCCCATCTGCGGCGTTGCTCCTCAGAGCGCTTGCTTGCGTACGTGCCCAAAGTACGCGGCGCGGCGCGCTCTTCCGGTGCGCCTTGCATCTGGACCTTTCTCACCAGTCTGGCTTAGTATACAAGCGAGGCGGCGGTCCGGGCGGACCGCCGCTTTTGGGTTACCTTTTTTTTGTGCGGAGCTTGATGCCGATATTAACGACAGCCATGACGAGGAGGCCGGCGACGACCGGCCAGACGAGCCGCGCGAGGTCGGCGTCGGGGCTGAAGCCGCCGGAAGACGGCAGCAGGATGACGATTTCGGCGTAGCGCAGGACGGCGGTGATGGCGATGGCGTAGACGTACGCGAGCGGGTGGTTGGGGCCGTTGATGCGCCGCGAGAGTTTGTAGCCGGCGAAGACGCCCAGCCAGACGGAGAAGCCGGCGAGGCTGGCGAAGACGGCGCCGGCGGCTGCGGTGTCGGTGACGGCGAGCAGTATGACGACGGTGACCAGGGCCATAATTTCCGGTACCAAGGTTTCGTCCTCCTCCGGTGAGTTGTTCCGGTAGAATTCCACGTCCCCCGCCCTTCTCCCTGCCGGGCGGGTATTTTTCTTTGACAGCGATGCGCTGAATGCGCTAAAATAGTAGGGCATTTTGAATTATGCGGGGAGTAAGCAATGAGTGTATTGACGGTTGAAAATGTGACGCACGGGTTCGGCGCCCGGCAGATTCTCGATAGCGCGTCTTTCCGCCTGCTGAAGGGTGAGCACGTCGGCCTGGTGGGCGCGAACGGCGAGGGCAAGACGACGTTTCTGGAGATTATCACCGGCCAGTTGCAGCCTGACGCCGGGCGGGTGGAGTGGTCGAACCGCGTGTCGGTGGGCTATCTCGACCAGCAGGCGGCGCTGACGAGGGGGATGGCGATCCGCGATGTGCTGCGGGGGGCCTTCGAGGGGATGTTTAAGCTCGAGGCGGAGATGCTGGCCATCTACGATAAGATGGGCGAGGCGGCCGAGGACGAGCTGACGGCGATGATGGAGGATGTCGGCGATATCCAGGATATGCTGGAGCACGGCGGCTTTTACGTTATCGACGCGAAGATCGAGGAGGTGGCCAACGGGCTGGGTCTGGGGGAGATCGGCCTTGACCGCGACGTGGCCGATCTGAGCGGCGGCCAGCGCACGAAGGTGCTGCTGACCAAGCTGCTGCTGCAGAATCCGACGATCCTGATTCTCGACGAGCCGACGAATTATCTCGATGCCGAGCATATCGAGTGGCTGAAGCGGTATCTGACGAATTACGAGAACAGCTTTATTCTTGTGTCGCACGATGTGTCTTTTCTGAACGCGGTGGTTAATGTGATCTATCATGTGGAAAACGCCACTCTGACCCGCTATTCCGGCAGCTACGATCAATTTATGCAGATGCACGCGCTGAAGAAGCAGCAGGAGGTGCGGGCTTACGAGCGCCAGCAGCAGGAGGTGGAGCGGCTGGAGGATTTTATCGCCCGCAATAAGGCGCGGGTGGCGACCCGCGGGATGGCGAACAGCCGCCAGAAGCGCCTCGATAAGCTTGAGCTGATCGAGAAGCCGCGCGAGAAGCCGAAGCCGGTGTTCCAGTTCCGCGAGGCGCGGACGCCGGGACGGTTCGTGATTACGGCCCGCGAGCTGGTGCTCGGCTACGACGAGCCGCTGACGCGGCCGGTGGATATTGCTCTGGAGCGCGGCCAGAAGGTGGCGATCCGCGGCACGAACGGGCTGGGGAAATCGACGCTGCTAAAGACGCTGCTGGGCCTCATCCCGCCATACTCCGGCAAGGTGGAGACGGGCGATTACGTGCAGCCGGGGTATTTTGAGCAGGAGTCGGGCCGCGATAACGGTAATACGGCGATCGAGGAAGTGTGGCAGGAATATCCGGGGATGACGAATTACGAGGTGCGGGCGGCTTTAGCCCGCTGCGGGCTGACGAACGAGCACATCACCAGCCTGATGATGGTGCTGAGCGGCGGCGAGAACGCGAAGGTGCGGCTGTGCAAGCTGATGCTGAAGGAGGTCAATTGGCTGGTGCTGGACGAGCCGACCAATCATCTGGATGTCGACGCCAAGGCGGAGCTGAAGAAGGCTATCAGGGAGTTTAAGGGAACGGTGCTGCTGGTTTCGCATGAGCCGGAGTTTTACGAGGATCTGGTGACGGCGGTGTGGAACGTGGAGGACTGGACGACGAAGGTGGTATAAGCGGTATTTTTTATATATATAAATGGAAGCGGGCTTGACGCCGCTTTCCCCAGGGAGTACAATCATAGTCAACGAAGCGGTAGCGGCGGCTTGGCCAAAGGGCGGGGGCGCTATGCTATCGGTTTTGGCCGCCAGCGGCCGTGATTGCCAGGCCGCCATTTTAGTGCTCTAAAATGCTACGTGCCAGGGGGTTGCCCTGGCTTTTCGCATCGCCTGAATGTGCGGCCGAGAATGTTTTTTGAACGGGGGATTTCCCTTATGGATGTACGCAGTATAGAGCCTTTTCTGAGCGCGATGAATTCGGTTATGCCGGGGCTGGGCTTCAAAGAGGTCAAGCGCGGCCGGATCAGCGTCAGCGAAACGAATAAGATCGCCAGTCTCGGCGTGATGGTGGTAATCGGCCTGACGCAGCAGGTCCGGGGCAATATCGCCTATAATATGACGGAGGCTTCGGCGAAGAGAATCGCCAGCACGATGATGATGGGGATGCCGGTGGAGTCTTTTGACGCGATGGCGGAGTCGGCGATCGCCGAGCTGGGCAATATGCTGGCGGCCAACGCGGCGATGATCCTCGAGCAGCAGGGGGCGCGCCTGGATATTTCCCCGCCCACCGTTATTACCGGCAATAGCTTCGCCAATTCGGTAACCGCCGCCAAACGGCTCAATATCGAGATGTTCGTCGACGGAATCCCGCTGGAAGTGAATGTTTCGTTCGTGACCTGATCAGGTTTAAAAAGCGGCAGCCATATGGCTGCCGCTTTTTTGCATATACCCCTGAATTAGTTACAAAGGATTTTACAAAGAATTGCGTGGTTTATATCCCTTCCGGGACTAAGCCCGGTGAGCTGTTCGAGTTTTTTGAGCCGGAAGACGAGGGTGTTGCGGTGGATGAAGAGGGCTTTGGCGGTGAGCGAGAGGTTGAGGTTGTTGTCGAGGAGCTGGCGGACGGTGTTGCGCATGTCGTATTTGGCGTCGATTTTGGCGGTGAGTTTTTCCTGGAGGGTTTTTACGGCGGTGCAGGTGGCGAGGCCGCGCGGGTGGCGCAGGAGGTAGGCGGTGAGGAGGGCAAAGTCGTAGATGGAGGCGACGGCGGCGGCTCCGCGGGGACTGTCGAGGGCGTAGAGCGCCTCGTGGTAAGAGTCGTGGAGGCTGAGGGGCGAGCCTGCAAGGCTGCCGAGGCCGAGGTGAAGGGCGGCGGCGGGGTTGTCGGCGTTGACGAGGCGGACGAGGGCTGCGCCCCATTCGCCGATGGCGCTTGCGGCGGTGGCGCGGGGGAAGTGCTTGAGGACGACCATGCGGTTTTCGAGGAAGGCGATCATGTCTTCGGGGGCGACGAGGCTGGAGGCGCCGAGGAGTTGGAGGAGGCTTTCCTGGGTGCGGGCGGAGACGAGGTCATAGACGCCGTACTGGTGGTAGGCGTTTTCGAGGATGGGACGGACGTTGGCGACGGCGACGAGCCGGGGCAGGGCGAGGTCGAATTTGAGGAGCTTGGCCCTGGCTTCGATCTGGGCGTAGCTGGCGGCAGCGTGCTCGGACAGCAGCAGGGTGGCGAACTGTTCGTGCAGGTGGGACTGGGAGCGGAATTCACCCATGAGTATCTCGCGCTCGAGGATGAGTTCGGTGACCATTTTTACGAGTTCGGCGGTGTTGCGGACGGCGTCGGGATGGCCGGTGACGCCGACGACGCCGACGGTCTGCTCGCCGAGGACGATCGGCCAGTTGAGGCCCGGCAGGGAGCCGGGGTAGTGGGCAAGGTCTTCGGGGAAGATTTCGACGACGGCGCCGGTGTCGATGACGTCCTTGGCGCCTTTGTGGAAGGTGCCGAGCCGGTGCTTCTGGCCGGAACCGATGATTATGCCGACGTCGTTCATGATGTTGACGTTCTGGTGGACGATGGGCATAATGTTGTCCACGATCTGCTGGGCCAGTTCGCCGGTGAGGATCATGCTTTCGCCCCCGTTTCACATTATGGCCTCATTATACAACAAACAGCTTGTAGTGGAAAGCGGGCTTAAGCGGCGGTATTTCTCCACCTAGGGAGATTTTGGGCAAATTTCACCTGATGGCATGACGATAGCGGGACGGAAAATGGCCGGATTGATTGTGCAATATAGCCAATAAGCGACAGGATTTCGCGGCAACGGTTAGTGTTGTCAGACAATTGAAAAAACTGCTTGTTTGTCTGTAAAATTAAGGTAGCCGACAATCCGATCGGCGAGGGAACTCTGCTATATTCAGTAAAGGACGTGAATGATGTGCGTATTGTTGTCGCGCCCGATTCTTTCAAAGGAAGCCTTTCGGCGGTGGCGGTGGCCAAGGCTATGGAGGCAGGAATTCTGTCGGTTTTTCCCGCCGCGGAGGTGAAGAAGGTGCCGATCGCCGACGGCGGCGAGGGCACGGTGGAGGCGCTGGTGCTGGCGACCGGCGGCTGCGTTGTCACGGAGAAGGTTACCGATCCGCTGGGCGATGTGGTGGAGGCTAATTGGGGGCTGCTGGGGGACGGCGAGACGGCGGTCATCGAGATGGCGGCCGCGTCGGGCCTGACGCTGGTGCCGAAGGAGCGGCGTAACCCGCGGGTGACGACGACTTACGGCACGGGCCAATTGGTGAAGGCGGCGCTTGATCGCGGCATCCGCAAGCTGGTCATCGGCATCGGCGGCAGCGCGACGAACGACGGCGGGACGGGCCTGGCCCGCGCGCTGGGCGTGAGGTTTCTGGACGCCGGGGGCCGCGATCTCGCCGAGGGCGGCGCGGCGCTGGCGGGGCTGGCGAGTATCGATATGACGGGTCTGGATCCCCGCCTGGCCGAGACGCAGATCATGGTGGCGTGCGATGTGGACAATCCGCTGTGCGGCCCGCGGGGCGCGACGGCGGTGTACGGCCCGCAGAAGGGGGCCACGCCGGATATGGTGGTGGAGCTCGATGCGGCGCTGGCGAATTACGCCGCGGTGGCGAAGGCCGCGACCGGCAAGGATGTCGCTGTTTCTCCGGGAGCGGGCGCGGCCGGCGGCCTGGGAGCGGGACTGATGTTTTTCACGGCGGCTGCGCTGCGGCCGGGGGTGGAGATCGTGCTGGAGGCGACTGGGTTCGCGGCGCTGGTGCGGGATGCGACGCTGGTGATCACCGGCGAGGGCAACACCGATTTTCAGACGGCCCACGGCAAGGCGCCGGTGGGTGTGGCAAGGGTGGCCAAAAAGTTCGGCGTGCCGGCGGTGTGCCTGTCAGGCGGCCTGGGCAAAGGCTGCGACGCGGTGCTGGAGCAGGGCATCGACGGGCTGATGAGCGTGGTGCCGCAGCCGATGGCGCTGGAGGAGTGCATGTGCTCGGCCGCGGAGCTTATCGAGGCGGCGACGGCCCGCCTGTGCAGGCTGCTAAAGGTGGGCTGCGCGATGGAGATGCGCGGTTAGGAAGGCGTTTCCCGGCCCTTGAGCGGGCTTGCGAGTTTATGATAAATAACGATAGCGCCGGCATCCTTCGGGTCGCCACGGTGGGGAGAGGTGAAAGGGAAGGGAGCCGGCGGGAGGCTGCGGTGAGCCCGCGATCGTGCTGCCAATAATAGAGACGGAGGAGACAGAATGGATTACGCCCAAAAGATGCTAGAGAAGGCCGCCAGGGCCCACTACAATCTGCCGGTGCCCGTGCTGGCGGAGCACGCCGTGCGCGCCGGCGAAGGCATGCTGACCGC